>JAOUPL010000012.1 GCA_029879825.1 Candidatus Bathyarchaeota archaeon | reverse complement strand
TACTTGTTTACCTTATTACATATTACATTCTTAAATGGCAATTTATGGCCAAGGTGGAAAAACCGTCTAAAATGTTTACAATGGGGATAGGTGCCTACTTCCTCACATGGATCGTTGCGTGGGTCTTGTTCTACACCTTGATATTCCGCTAGTCAAAATTGAGAAAATCTGTTTTGAGACAGGTACTCTAGCCCTTGAAGTATTTCACGACTTTTTTCATGCAGCTAAAGGAACTCCCCACTTTGCGAACATCGAAGAAGAAAGTCATATTGCATAGCACAATGTGTTTCATGCCGACTTTGGCGAACTTTTCTATTTGACCTATTATTTCGTCTGGGGTACCGTGTAAGTATAGGTCTTCACACATCTTCCTAGGAATCTTTTCTAAGGCGTCCAGCACTGTCCTTCGATCGTACCTCGTGGGAACATAATCGAGGAGTCCATAGTAGTTTTCACCAAATGGATGCTGAATACCATAGCGCTCAAAAACCTCATTCGGTAAAGTCAACATGTAGTTTTTTGCCAACGGTGTTTCAAGCATCCTAAGACATTCATCATGGTCTTCATCTAAAACAGCGTAGGACCAGAGGGCAGGAGTTATCTCATCTGGATCTCGACTAGCCTTTTTTGCAGATTCCCTTATGATTCCAAGGCCCTCCTTATAAAAGTCGACATCTGGAGTCGCGGGCAACCATCCGTCACCCAGTCTCCCAGTCATTTCAAGCATTTTAGGTCTATGAGCCCCAATCCATATTGGAGGATACTTTCCTTTCTCATAGGGCCCTAAACCCAGGACCGCGTCCTTTAGTTTCCAAAATTTTCCGTCGAAATCAACTTTTTTATCGTTTTCCCAAAGTAACCGGATTATCTTGATGGATTCTTCCAGCCTGCTTACCGGCTTGTTCCATTCAATCCCATAGGGTGTGATGTTTTCTCCTTCACCTGCACCGATTCCAAGAATCACCCTCCCCTTAGATATGTGATCTAGAGTCAAAAAGGCCTGAGCGAGCATAGCTGGGTGTCTCCTAAAAGTTTCAGTAACGCTTGGTCCCAAGAGAATCTTTTTGGTGTTCCATGCTGCAACAGCTATGGTACAGAGGGTTTCAAAGAACACGTGGGGATTTTCTTGGTACGCTGCTAACTCAACGATGTCAGGAGTCCATATTGATTCGGGTACCCAACCCATTAAATGGTCTAACCACCATGCAGAATCATATCCTGCTTCCTCAATTCTCTTGATTGTGTTGATGCCTCTATCGAAAGGAGGAAGAAAAGCGCTCATGGTCCCAATTTTTACGTCATCAACATCCATTTTTATCACTTAGCACCTTCTTTTGCACGGCTTATTAAAATATGTTTTCTCTCAAAAATTCACGGGTTACTTGGATGTTTCTGGGTTTTCTCTCATTTTTATCGATATACGCATGTAATCTGCCCAAGCTGAGAAGAAGCCACGGTCATAATCTGCGTGAATCTTGTTTCTGGATTGTTTCAAAAATTCTCGTCGATATTTTTTTAACTCATTTTCGTTGTTGAGGTTTAGGTTTTGGAGAAATGCGTATTCGTCGTTTGATTTATGGGTCAAGAGTATACCGTTGAGGGCTTCAAAGTATCCTCTGTTCCATTCAGTTTCCTGCACTTTTAGTTTTATTCGCTCGAGCACTCGTTCTGCCTCAGCGAATCGCCTTCTTGTTGCGAGCTGAAAGAATCGAGTTACAAAGACCCTTGAAATGGGCATTTTACCTTCGTCTCGGATTGTCTTCTTCTGTTACGCCTTCTATCCCGTTTTCAGTAATGTTGAAAATTCTTTCTCCTTCAGGCAGATAAGGACTTGAAACAAGACGTGCGATTCTTACGGGTCCGCGGGCGGACTTTCTAAGGAAGATGCGTGTGTGGCTGGTGTGGGCAACTATGTGACCGCCCACAGGATGTACGGCGTTACCGAAGAAAACGTCTGGCTTAGACATGACCTGGTTTGTTACAACCGCTACGGCGTTGAAGGCTCGAGCCAGCCGAATCAGTTTGTGCATGTGTTTGTTAAGTTTTTGCTGTCTCTCAGCTAACATTTCCCTGCCCAGATATTCGCTTCTAAAGTGAGAAGTCAAGGAATCCACAATAATCAAGCGGACGCCGTTTTCCTTAACAACCTTATCTGCGTTGTCGACGAGAAACATCTGATGATCTGAGGTGTATGCCTCGGCAAAAATAATGTTTTTAGCCACCTCTTCTGGGTCTAAGCCTAGATGCCGCGCCATTTGAACGATGCGCTCGGTTCTGAAAGTATTTTCCGTGTCGATGTAGAGGGCTGCGCCACCCAATCCTCCTCGTTCAGGAGGTAACTGCACGTTTACGCACAGCTGATGGCACATTTGACTTTTACCGCTTCCATATTCCCCGTAGAATTCTGTGATGGTTTGGGTTTCGAGCCCTCCCCCCAGCAGTTCATCCAGCATTTTACTTCCCGTTGTTAGGCGTAGGACAGTCTGACGCATTTTTAGCAGTTCGTCTGCTCTGATGAAGGAGATTGCCATAGATGATCGTGCTTTGCGGATGACTTCTAGCGCCTTTTTTTCACCTATGCCTGCTGGTTCTAGTTCTTTTGCTGTTGCTGTGGCTAGAGACTCCACAGTGTGGAATCCTAGTTCCCGCAGTTTCTGGGATATGGCTGGGCCTATGCCTGGAAGGTCTTCCAGACATTCGTATTTCTTTTTTTCTAGGCCTACCTCCTCAGTCATTTCGGCGCCTCAATTCTCGATTTGGAAGTTTTAGGGTAGTGCGTATTTAAGTTAAACGAAGGAACAGATAAAATATTCTATGAGTGGAGACTGAAACTAATCTAGCTTTTGACCACAGCAGTAAAAGGTATAAAATTTGAAATTCAAATTATATCTTCTTCGTGGGGGAAAAAATTGATAACTAAAAATAGTGTAGAGGATGTCGCCGTCAAACTCTTGTACCTGGCAGTCACAGAGTTGCCGCAGGACGTGAAAAAGGCTCTCCAGCAGGCGTGTCGTGAAGAGGAAAGCGAAGCGGGAAAAACCCAGCTGAAAGCGATATTAGACAATATGGAGTTGGCTGAGAAAACGCGTACCCCTATGTGTCAAGACACTGGCGTCATCATCTTTTACGTGAAGGCGGGTGGCCAAGTAAAGGGTTTAGACAAAATTGAAAAAGCTCTCCGCAACGCCACAGTGAGGGCTACTAAAGAGGTGCCCCTCCGCCCCAACGCCGTTGATCCCTTCACCCAAAAAAATACAGGAGACAACACTGGAAGGTTCATTCCTTTCATAAACTGGGAGATCGTGCCCGGAGACACCCTTGAAATTACGGTTATGCCCAAAGGAGGCGGATCCGAAAACGTTTGCGCCTTAGGCATGCTTAGCCCAGGCATAGGCGTCAACGGATTAAAGAAATTTGTTGTGGACACTGTGATTAACGCTGGCGCCAAGCCTTGTCCCCCAAACATCTTGGGCGTTGCAGTAGGTGGAGGAGCGGATATTGCTATGAAACTGGCGAAAGCGGCCTTGCTGAGACCTTTAGACCAGCCCAATCCTGATCCGAACCTAGCCAAGCTTGAGAAAGAGCTGTATGAAGCCGCAAACTCCACTGGAATTGGACCGATGGGACTGGGAGGCAAGTTTACGGTTTTGGGTGTAAAGGTTGACTACGCCCATAGACATCCTGCGTCCTATCCTGTGGCGGTGGCGGTTCAATGTTGGGCTGCAAGGAGGGCTTCAGCTCGTATCTACCCTGATGGAAAAATTGAATATTTAACCCACAAGGTGGTGTGAAAAATGGCAATATACAAACTTAAGACTCCAATCTCAGAGGAAAAGGTACGAAAACTTAGGGTGAACGATGTCATTTACGTTACAGGAATCATGATTACAGCTCGGGATGCAGCCCACAGAAGAGCACTGGAATTCCATAAAGAAGGAAAAGCGCTGCCCGTCAACCTGCAAGGATTAGCGGTTTTTCACTGTGGTCCAATCGTAAAGAAGGATGACGATAAATGGATGGTGGTGGCAGCTGGTCCGACAACGAGTACGCGTATGGATCTGTTCGAAGACGAATTCATCAAGAATTTCAAGGTTCGGGTGGTGATAGGGAAGGGAGGCATGGGCAAGAAAACCACCAATGCTATGAAAAAGTATGGAGCAGTTTACGGAGCTTTCACTGGAGGAGCAGCAGTTCTGGCGGCAAAGGCCATAAAGAAAGTGAGAAGTGTGGAGTGGTATGACCTAGGAATGCCAGAGGCCATGTGGGTTTTGGAAGTTGAAGATTTCGGACCATTAACTGTAGCCATCGACGCCCATGGAAATAACCTCTTTGAAGATGTTCAAAAGAAAGTAGAAGAGGAGAGGCTAAAGATTTATCAAAAGCTGGGTGCATGACCAAACTTCAATGCCAGTCACAGAAAAGACGATAGACCTAAGTCTATCCGAAGCTAGAATTGGTTTACAAGAGTCATGCGGTACACACTAAAGGTGAGATGGATGGAAACGATAACTCATGACATAATTATTGTTGGAGCCGGTATAGCTGGCCTGAGGGCTGCTATCGCCGCTGCAGAGATCAGCAACAAAATCGATGTGTCTATCCTTTCAAAAGTTCACCCTATACGCTCGCACTCTGTTTGCGCCCAAGGCGGAACAGCTGCCACTCTACGAGAAGGAGACTCTTACAATCTCCACGCTTGGGACACGGTTAAGGGTTCGGATTTCCTAGCAGATCAAAATGTTGCAGAATTCTTTGTAAAACAAGCCCCAAAAGAGGTCATTACATTAGAGCATTGGGGATGCCCTTGGAGTAGAACTCCAGACGGAAAAATAAATCAACGCCCCTTCGGCGGACATAGCTTCCCGAGAGCTTGCTTCGCAGCTGATATGACAGGGCTTCATGAAATGCACACACTATACGGAAGAGCCGTAATGCAAGAGAACATAACGTTCTATAACGAGTGGTTCGCTACATCCATCATTATTCAGAATAACATCTCCAAGGGCTTAACAGCTATAGAATTGAAGACAGGTGAAATGCATGCCCTACGCGCCAAAGCCATCATAATGGCAACTGGCGGCTGCGAGCGCATATACGCGTTTACAACATTCTCACACACAGCGACTGGTGATGGGATGACCATAGCTTATCGCGCTGGGGTACCCCTAAAAGATATGGAGTTTATCCAATTTCATCCCACAGGCCTTGTTCCTTCAGGAGTACTGATAACAGAGGGCGCTCGTGGTGAAGGGGGATATTTAATCAACGCTGATGGTGAGCGCTTTATGAAACGCTACGCCCCTGAAAAAATGGAGCTAGCTCCACGAGACATAATCGCCAGAGCAGAGACAACCGAGATTCAAGAAGGGCGTGGATTAGATGGTCCCTACGGTCCTTACATAGCCTTAGACCTTAGACATTTGGGTGAGGAGAAGATAAAGGAGAGGTTACCCCTCATACATGATGTTGCAATCAAGCTTGGTGGAGTAAATCCTGTTGAGGAACCTATACCTATCAAGCCGGCGGCCCACTACTCAATGGGAGGAATCCATGCTAATATAAGGACAGAAACGCCAGCCTCAGGACTTTACGCCGCTGGCGAAGGCGCATGCTTGAGCATACATGGAGCAAACAGGCTCGGCACGAATTCCACGTCTGATTGCCTAGTTTTCGGCTTTGTTGCTGGCGAAGAAGCTGCCAAATATGCCCTATCAAAGGATTCACGAGAACTTCCACAAGACAAAATCTTAGCTGAGGAGAGAAGAGTCTTTGATCAAGTTTTGGGAAGTGAAGGAGATGAGAGAGTTTCTGTTCTGAGGGATGAGATGAGACGTATTATGAACGATAAAGTCTGGATATTCCGAAGGGAGGATGAACTTCAGAGTGCCTTGAAGGAAATAAGGCAGCTTAAGAAGAGGTTCAAGAGCGTAAAGATTGAAGACGAAGGTAGGTCCTTTAACACCGGGCTTGTAGCAGCCTTGCAACTCGACTTCACCTTGGACCTAGCCGAGGTTACAATAATCAGCGCCCTTGCTAGGACAGAGTCCAGAGGAGCTCATTCTAGGCTTGACTATCCGAAGCGTGACGATGAGAACTGGTTAAAACACACCCTAGCATACCATACGAAGGAGGGCCCGAGGCTTGAGTACATTCCGGTTACTATAACCAAGTGGCCTCCTTCCGCTAGAGCTTACTAGGAGGGTTATTATGGTTTCTAAGAAAGAGAAAGTTGTCGAATTTAAGATAAGGCGTTTCGATCCTGAACGTAACGAACGTTACCTATCTACATATAAGGTGCCTACCCTTATGGGAATGACTATACTTGACGCCCTCCTCTACATAAAAGATAATCTAGACGGGACGCTCACCTTTAGACATTCATGTAGAATGGGGCAATGCGGAAGTTGCGGAATCTTAGTTAATGGAAAACCGATTTTGGCATGTTATACGCAGGTACTTCAACTCGGAGTGGGTGTCTTAGAAATTGAGCCTCTTCCCAATTTGCCAGTCATAAAGGATCTAGTGGTCGATTTCAATTCCTTCTTTGAGAAGTTTGTGAAAATTAAGCCGATTTTGATAAGGGCTGAGGAAGAGCTTAGGAAGCCTACTGAATTTGTTCAAACACCAAATGACCTTAAGAAATATTGGGATGAATCAATTTGCGTAAAATGTTCTTTGTGTTATGGTTCTTGTCCAGCTGCGATAGACATGGAGTTCCTTGGACCTTCGAGCCTAACTACTAACTACAGGTTTATCGTAGATACTCGCGATGACGGGTTGAGCGAACGTTTGAAAACGGCGTCTGAAACTATATGGCTTTGCACTTCATGCAGTTCTTGTACATTAAGTTGTCCAAAAGAGATTGACTGCGCGACTGTGTTAGATAACGAGCGCGGGCTCATAGTTGAAGAAGGCATCCTTGTGCCGAGGACTGCTAAAGATGTATTGACCAGCGCTCTCAAGCATCACAATCCTGTGCGTATGTCTCCCGCGAAGAGAACAGAGTGGAGTAGTGGGTTAGAAATTAAAGAACTTCCAACGACTGGAAAGACGGATGTCCTATACTTTGTAGGCTGCTTGCCATCCTACGATGCGAGGAACCAAGAAATCGCTAAGTCCATAGCTCAAATATTCAGAAAGATTGATGTCGACTTTGCAACATTGGGAAACGAAGAGTGGTGTTGCGGGGATCATATACTAAGACTCGGCGAAAAAGGCTTGTTCGAGATGCTTGCAGAACATAATGCTTCTCTATTCAAAAAATACGGTTTTAACAGAATTGTGACGATATCGCCGCACTGTTACCATACTTTCAAAAACGACAAGCCCTACACGGACATCAGACTTAACGTCCAGCACTATACTCAATTCATTTCCGAAGCCTTCAAGAACGGAAGGCTTAGACCCGTCAAAGCGATTAAGAAGAAAGTTACCTACCACGATCCCTGCTTCTTGGGAAAGCGAAGCGGTATCTATGATGAGCCGAGGGAAATATTGAAGGCGATACCCGGTTTAGAACTCGTTGAAATGGGGAGATCGCGAGAAAATAGCTTTTGCTGCGGCGGAGGAGCCGGAAGAATTTGGACAGAGGAGGCAACCCCTGAGAATCGACCTTGTGTGAACAGGGCTAAAGAAGCCCTTGAACTTGGAGTTGAGGTTATAGCCACAGCCTGTCCGTTCTGTGTATCAACTCTGGAAGACGCAGTGAAGGTTCTAGACGCAGAAGACAAAATTGTCGTGAAAGACATCTCGGAACTTGTGAAGGAAGCACTTTAACTGTTTCAACTTGACGTTAGAATATAAACATTACAGAAATTCCCAAGACGATCAAAACAGCTCCCGCAAAAATTCTCACGGTAGCCTTTTCCTTCAGAAAAAGGGCTCCGATTAATGTTGCAAAAAGTGGAGACACCGAAGAAATGGGAACTGCGCGGGAAGCTTCAGTGTAAGAAAGGCTTATAGCGAGCAAAACCCAACCGAAAACTAACCCTACGATTCCACCTAGGGCGAGAATAATCCACGTTTTTCTTTTCAGTTTCATGAAACGAAATCGTCGATCAATAAACGGAGAAAGCGCCAAGAACAACAAGGTGGATGCCGCCATTCTAGCTGTGTTCACAACGAAAGCGGAATCAGAGGCAGCCATTTGAGAAAACTCTAGCGCTTGGTTCATGAAGATTATACTCAGTGACCACACTAAGGCGGTGGATAAAGAGATGAAGACGCCCTTGAATAGGACGCCACTTGTCACGTCACTTGAACTAGCCCTTTCCGGACTGACCAGGCAGATGCCCACGATTATAAGCACAGTGCCCAGCAAAAGAAGGGAAGTAAAGGGTTCGTTAAAGAACAAAACCGCAAAGAAAGTTGTAAACATCGGATACACGCTGACAATGGGCACCGTTTTAGAAACGCCGATCAGCTCCAAACTCAGCATGAACATGGTGTCTCCTAAACATAAACCAAAAACTCCGCTGAGAATCGCTAAAATCAACGAATCCACCCGCAAAGTTACTAAATTCCATAGTTTTCCCGATGCTCCTAAATAAACGAAGAGAAAGATGGTTGTTGATATACTCCGTGAAACGTTGGCTGGAATAGGTTTTGCGTTCGCTAATGCCATTTTATATAAGACTGGTGATATAGCCCAGCAAAAGGCGGCGGCTAAGGCTGCTAGTTCACCAATCACATCCACCACACTCGCGCTGACATCAAGTGAAAGACTTTAGTTATTGCTGATCCCACGCCAAAAACTTATCGCGATTTAAGTCGCGAGTTTGGTTATGACTTCTTTTACTACATTCGCTGGAGCGTTCGTTTTAACGCCTCTACTGTTAAAATGGGTTAAGGCAGCTTGAAAACCCGCTCCTCTCACGCCATCAACGACTTTCGTTAAGGGCGGAACGGACAAATTTAGTTTATCACAGATTTTGTCGACCACGTAATACGTGGCAGGAGCCTCAGCCTCATCTTGAACTAGAGATATCAACCTAAGAATTCTTCTTTCTTGTTTCAGTCCTCGTCCATCAGCCTCCCTCTTCATCAGGGAACAAAAATTTTCATCCGCTATTCTGCCCAGCCATAAGGGACCAGCGACATTCAGCTTGGCCCCACACTCAGCGCAATCTCGCTTCAAAGGAGAAATTATCCCTACAGATGCTTCCCTGTGAAAACATGAAAAACAATGAAGAACGTATCCCATAATCCGAACACTCTTGTCGGCTAGCCTCGCGCCGTAGCGGACAACAGCGTATACTCGAATATAGTGATCTGTGCTGTGGCTGAACAAGACTTCGACGCTCATCTCATGCTTTGCAGCCATCATGGCTAAGCATCCAACTAAGAGGCGAATAGCAAGTTCGTGGCAATACTCAGTTCGGAGGGGTTTTCCACCATACTTTCGAACACAGGCGTTAGGGTGAACTCCGCACAAAGGAGCCATATCCGTGGCGGTCAGAGCAAGCAGGCCGCCGTTACGCAGAGCTCTTAGGGCAGCATCAACATAGGGCACGGGAGAACCGAAGGGATCAATGTCAATGTAGTCAAATCTCTTTCGAGGCGCTGCATATCGACTCAAGAAAAGGTTCGCATCTTCGTTAGCAACCAAAACACTACTCGCCAGCTTGTTGCGCTCAACATTAAACTGAGCAAGCTTAGCCGCCTCCGGGTTAATATCGCTCACAAAAACCTTTCGAACCCCTTCGACTTCCACCGCAAACCTTATGCCTCGAACCCCACAGCCAGTTAAGGGTTCGCAAACAGAAATCTCCCTCCCCAACTTTTTTTGCCAAGTCTGCATCGCCAAAACCGCTAGATCCCTGTTCAATTCCATGGCAGGATTGTAGAATACAGGCGCCTTAGACGGAGCATACTCACAAGCCTCCTTCACATAAGTAGCAAGCTTGGGCACCACTACACTGACCTGCCCTTCCTTCACAGTCTCTATAGGAAAACTAAAGTTCAAACTTCACTTCCCCTAAATTACTTGAGTATATTGAAGCTTTTATAATGAGACTGGGATTATTAGAAGTCATCTAAACGGAAGTGAATGAAGAATCGCTGAAAGATAGAATAATTACAAAATCCATAAACAACAAGGTGTCCACGTTGAAACGACTAATATTCGTGACCGGTCCGCCCGGCGTTGGCAAAACAAGCGTTCTACTTCGGTCGGTGAACGGACTAAAAAATAGGGGATACAAAATTGGCGGCATGATTAGCCGTGAGGTTCGTGAAGGAGGAGTCCGCGTGGGCTTTGAAATCATGGATTTCTCCACCGGACAGAGAGGATGGTTGGCCCACATAAACCAGCCAACGGGCCCCAAAATCAGCAAATATCGAGTTAATTTAACCGATCTTGAAGCCATAGGCGTGAGTTCCATTCTTGACGCTATCAGAAGCGCAGACATGATCATCGTAGACGAGATAGGACCCATGGAACTCTTTTCATCAGCCTTTAGAGACGCAGTTATCCAAGCTGCAGAAAGCGACAAGCCTGTACTGGGGACAATCCATTTTGGGCTAAGAAATTCTCTCGTAAACAGCCTCAAAAAGAGGGAAGACGCGGAAATTTTTGAAGTGACCTATGAAAACAGAGAGACTCTCCATAATTTTATTATTGACAAAGTTGTCCAGTCTCTACAAAAGTTATCTTGATACGTTCGTTGGTGATTGGCGAAGGTCTTTAGCATGCAAATAGCTGGAGTTGATGAGGCTGGCCGCGGGCCAATTATTGGTCCCCTCGTCGTCGCGGGCGTCTTGCTTGACGAGAAAGATTTACCCAAGCTCATGTATTTAGGCGTGAAAGATTCTAAACGCCTTTTACCTCGTAGGCGAGAAGAACTTGCTGCAGAAATAAAGGAGTTGGCCCTCAAGTATCATGTCGCAATGTTGTCCCCAGCTGAAATTGACAGGGTGGTTGAAACCGGAAAAAAGCTTCACAAGCTGAATCGCTTGGAGGCTCAGACAATGGCTAAGGTGATAAAGATTCTTAAGCCCGACGTAGCCTACGTGGACGCCTCAGATGTGTTAGCTGACCGATTTAAACAGCACATTGCGGAAAACCTCACCTTCAAGGTTCAAATAATATCGGAACACAAAGCAGATGTAAAATATCCAATAGTTTCTGCAGCCTCCATCATAGCTAAGGTAGAACGTGATAGAGCACTTTCTGCGTTGCAGGAGAAATATGGAAACATGGGTTGCGGCTACGCAACCGACCATAACACCATCAAATTTTTGGAAAAATGGATCAGAACGTTTGGGTTTTACCCAGATTTCGTACGGAAATCATGGAAGCCAGCTAAAAGACTGAAAAGGGAGGCAGAGGCGGAACAAACGAAACTGGGTTAGAAGGGTTATTTTCCAATTTCTTTTGTGCCTAATTCAGATACTTCAATAAAAATTTTATAGAAAAAGATGGAGTTCCATATGTTGCGCATATCCAAATTCACTACGAAAGAACGGGGAAAAGGCTGGGAGGACTGACAGAGAGCCAAGTGGGGGTAATTTAGAGTTGTGCAATGAACTCTTCTGGACACCGCATCTTTGCTAAATCCTCACTGTGGACTAGGAGAATATTATTGTTGTTTGGAATTTTTTCTCCATCGGTTATGAAAACTGGCTGAGCGTTGATAATCTTGCCGACGCTTATGATTTCCTCTGTCCTCTGATCTACGTTCCGCTCCTTTTTATCTGCGACTCCGCCGATTATTTTTAACTCTTTCTCGGAACATTGGGCTATAAAGTCGAAGGGTGCTCTTCCTGTGTGGGCTACTCTAAATTTGAATTGAGTAAACTTTCTGAAAACCGTTTGCAGCAAGTGATGTTTGACGATTATGCGCCGAGCTGTGGCGAAGTCTGTGCCTTTGGGAGTGAACTGAAACATATCTATGAATTGCGCCACCGGAACTCCTAGAATCCATTCAAGTTTGTAGGCCGTGGACACTGAGGCTTTGGCCATTCCTCTTTCATAGCCGTAGAGGGTTCTTCTAGAGATTCCCAGCATCTCTGCTAACTTTCCAACAGAAAACTCCAGTTCTTGTCTCCTTTTCCTGATCAGATTTCCATCAAGTTCAATGTAGTATCCTCCAGGTCCAGCCTCTACAAGAGGATGCACTTTGTGGAGGACCACATCTTCGAGGGTTTTGGTGGTTATTGCGCAGATGTTATACCTACAGTAGACGGTGTCGTCTTCTAGGGGTTTTCGACGAGTTTTTTCGCCAATGATGAGGCGTGTAGCGGAGAAGCATTCGGAGATTTTTTGAAGTTCTGAGGCGTCTTTGGCCGAGACGTTTCCGATGTTGGCGTAGACCTTTATGAGGGCGAGTTGTTTTTTCCTATGGGCTGCGAGGTCGAAGCAGCTTGGTCTTGAGGTGCATCTTTGGGATAGTTGGAAGCCAGCTTTTTCTAGGATAGATTCGGTGACCTCGAGGATCTCCGCTCTTTTCATCATCTTCCCTTCAGATGTATGACCCATTCTGAGGGTCTCTTATAAACATACAGTCGGCTTGTTCGCCTTTCTCCCTCTGCGTAGACTCCCCCTATTTTTCTTTAAATGCGCGCGCGATCCTAGTAACCGCAGAATGTTGGAATCAATGTTTTTTCCAAAATTCCACTAGTTCTGCATTAGGTTTTCTCTTTCTTTGCCACGATCATGACATGCGCTTTGTCGTAGGGTTCTAGGTGAACAACTTCTTCAACTTGGAATCCGCGAGCCTTCAGGGTATTTATTTCTCTTTCATATATTTCAGAAGGCTCCTTCG
The DNA here is from genome assembly GCA_029879825.1 of Candidatus Bathyarchaeota archaeon. Taxonomy (GTDB): domain Archaea; phylum Thermoproteota; class Bathyarchaeia; order Bathyarchaeales; family Bathyarchaeaceae; genus JAOUPL01. The sequence goes on along the minus strand of JAOUPL010000012.1, from coordinate 6,888 downwards.
TAACGTCTATACTCTGAGCCTTAATCGCTAACATAACCCAACCACCATTCACGAGAAACAAATCAGCGTTGTCCGCCAAAACCCTAGCCTGCTCAGGCTGAGCTATGTCGCAGTAAATATCGTCCACCTTCCCCATCAGCGTTGAGTATCTTTCCGGCAGTCTCGCATCAGCCAATATCGGCGACATATTATAACGAAAAGCACAAACGTTGTTAACCAACTCTCTGATGGAGCGAGAAGCAAACTCTACACAATAAACGTGCCCCCCCTCCCCAACAATGTCAGAAACATGACTCGCCGTTGTTCCAGAAGCCGCTCCCAAATACAAAACCTTGTGATCAGGCTGAATGGGAACAGTTTCTAAACCCTTCAGAAGGGCGGCGGCAAACTTGCTTCTGTAAGGGTCCCAAAGTCTATACTCCACCATCTTGAACCTGACCAGTCGCTCACCATACACATTCTTTCCCGGAGCCAAGTTTTTTGTGGCTAATTTTCGAGCTCCATCTTCTAGAGTGGCCCAGTAGATTTCTGGAAACCGTGGATGCGGTTTAACGTCTACGGCCACGTTTCACTCTCCTAGGACGTATCCTGACTACAGGCTTCTTGGGAGGTGGAGGCTCCACATACTTTTCTTTAATCTCCTCAATTCTCTTTTCGAGGTCAACCTTCAACTTGTCTCCCGCATACTTGCCGCTAAAGGCATCGATTCGAGCGGCTATGGTCAGCTTTCCAGCCAGAGCTCGAGCAACCTTCCCCCTCTGCCAACGCTTCGCTTCGTGGATAAGGGAATGCTGAAAGATTATTCCATGTTTAGGAGGGCGAGTTCCTGTTCTAAGCGATCTAAAGAGGGCTTTTTCAGCGCCCAAAACCTGAACGGTGCTTGCTGGTAATTTAGCTAGATTGGTTAGCCCACCGGCAAGGGCTATGAGACGAGCTCCTAAAAGTGAACCGGCTAACGCTCGGGTGTTGGGGGCAACTTCATCCATAGCTGAGTCCAAATACTTTTCTAGCGATTGCCGCACATCGTAAAGCTCAAGCGTGTTTTTGCACATGGCTTGTATTTGGTCCATGTCTCCTTCGTTTAAGTCGGTTCCCATAGATGCGGTTGCGATCTCGGCTATCTGGTTGGCCTTTGCTTTTGGTAATCCTTCTTTCTCTAAATTTTCAGCGGTGAAATCGTCCTTTCTTCCAACATTAACGATGAGACGTGCGTAGGTTTCGTGTTTGTCTATAAGCCGATCTAATTCTGGAAAGTGGAGTCCATACCACTCGCGTATCCTGCTCATAAACAGGTTTAGTGTCTTGTCCAAGTCGTCGATGGTTTGGATTGCTTGAACCACCAACAAATCTCGTTTTTCAACAGCCTTTCTCACTCTTGCCTTAGTGAGTTCCATAGAAACCTTGTGAATCCATTCACGAAGTTCCGCCGCCCGCTTTACAAACCCTAAGTCCACCGCAAACTCCTCGAGGTTTCCACGAAGCAACTCGCCGGCCTCCGAAGGTTTCTCCACATCCACTTCAATTTTCAACTTTTCGCGAGCGTTTTGAGCAATTTTCGAGCTTTCAAAAACGAAGGTGGTGTAACCTTTTCCTTGCAACTTTTCCACTAGGGTAACTATCTCTTCAATAACCTTTCCAGCCTCGACTTTTCCAAGCTTTTCCGCTATTTCCCGCGGATCCTTGGGGAAGAAAACATGATCAACAAGTTTGTTGGCTTCTCCAAAACCAAAAACGCCCATCAGGCACTCTACAATAGTTGCTTTCATCCATTTCCCTCCATCATTGAGCCATCTCAGCGTGCTCTTTCCTAACCTTTATCTTGCCAGTGGATAACTTTTACTGCAAAAGAGGAGGATTCAAATGTCGAGGCGACTTGCCACAGAAATAGCTGGACTGAAGCTTGCCAATCCCACAATGCTGGCAGCCGGAGTTCTCGGATTAACGGGATCGTCTTTGAGGAAGGTAGTTGAGGCTGGCGCTGGAGCCGTTGTTACAAAATCGTTGGGGCTGAAACCACGAGAGGGTTATTCCAACCCAACTGTGGTTCAGGTTGACTGCGGCTTGCTTAACGCCATGGGACTTCCAAACCCAGGTGTCAGTCATTTTGGTGAAGAGATGAGGGAAGTAAAGGAAACGGGAGTTCCGATTATTGTGAGCATTTACGGCTTTTCATCTGAAGAGTTCGCCAAGGCGGCTGAGGTGGCGGTGAATGTGGGAGCAGATGCCTTAGAGTTGAATGTGTCTTGTCCCCACGTTGAAGAAACTGGAGCAGAAATTGGAAGCGATCCGGAGTTGGTGACGGAAGTTGTGAGAAAAGTGAAGAACAAAGTGGATAAGCCCGTCTTCGTGAAGTTGACTCCAAACGTTGCCAACATAGTTGAAGTGGCTAAGGCGGCAGTTGAGACAGGGGCAGAGGCCATAACAGCTATCAACACGGTTAGGGCTATGGCAATCGAAATTGAAACAACTCGACCCCTCTTGGCGAACAAGATTGGTGGATTGTCTGGACCTGCGATAAAGCCTATTGCGGTTAGGTGCGTGTATGAAATTTACCGTGAGGTTGATGTTCCAGTCATCGGTTGTGGCGGAATAACCGATTGGAGAGACGCTGTGGAGTTTATGCTGGCTGGAGCCTCGGCGGTTCAGATAGGAACAGCAATTGCCTTTAAAGGACTAGAGGTTTTCAAATCTGTTACGAGAGGCATTGACGCTTATGTTAGAAAGAAGGGCTTTGGAAGCGTAAAGGACATTGTCGGCTTGGCTCAAAACTTCTAGATGGTTAGGATTCGGTGAGAAAGTTTAGTAGAACGCGAATTACCTTTTCCATCTCTTCTACAAGTCCGTGAGCCGAATTCTCGAGGTAAACGAGCTTAGCGTTTGGTATGGCTTCAGCCAAGATTGCAGCATTCCTAGGAGGCACGAGGATATCCCGTTTGCCATGTAAAATAAGAGTGGACGCCCTAATCTGAGGCAGCCTATCATAGGTGTCGAATTCAGTTATTGCATTCAGCTGGTGCATGAAGGCCTCGTTTGAAATTGGGGCCCTGAGGATTTGTTGAATTGAAAACTCTACAAGGTCAGGGTTCTTTTTGATGAAATCTTCGGTGAAAAGAAGCGGAATCGTCATTCGGACTATTTCTTCCGGGGACAACGCGCTTCTATCGGCCATAAGCGTCCCTAACACCTCCTGAGATGGTAAAACCGACTTCGCACCCCCGCAGTTGGTGGAACAGAGGACCAGCTTTTCAACTTTCTCCGGGAAGTTGAGCGCCAGCTCTTGAGCTATCATCCCACCCATTGAAACCCCAATTATGTGGGCTCGGGAAATTCCTAAGACACCCATCAAACCGACCGTATCTTCAGCAAACGATTGGATGGTGTATCTTCTATCGGATACGTCGGTGCGTCCAGCTCCCCTATTGTCAAAAATAACCATCTTTAACTTCTTTGAGAGTCCCTGAATCATGCGAGGGTCCCACCAATCTATGTTTGCCCTAACCCCATTATCATTATCAATGGAAAGCCTTCACCATGCACTTCATAGTAAACTTGGATATCATTCACTTTTACCTGTGGCATTATCGAAACCACCTTATCAGCCATTGTTTCCGCGCTCATCTCATATATAATATACGTCAAAACTCTTTAACCACGAGAGTGGAATAATATCTTAAAAGGAAGGACACAAACAAAATTGCAATTCCATCCACAAAACCGTTCTAAAGTGCCAGTATATCTCAGCGCGGTTAATCGCCTAAGAATCGTTAAGATCCAAGAGATTAAGACAGAGAGCCCCACTGTCAAAACTTTTACTTTCCAAGATAAACTCTGTGGAAAGGCTGAGCCTGGACAGTTCGTTATGGTTTGGATACCTGGAATCGACGAGATTCCAATAAGCCTATCAACCATAACTCCAAACGGTCTCGCCTCGATAACCGTAGCCCAAGTTGGGGAAGCAACGAAGGCTCTTCATCAAGGAAAACGAGGCGAAGTTCTCGGGATACGAGGACCCTACGGCAAGGGCTTCACCCTAACCAGCGGAAACATAATGATTGCTGGAGGCGGAACCGGACTAGTGCCTCTAATGCCTTTAACCGAGAAACTTGTGAAACCTGCCACCAAACTAACTTTCCTGCTTGGAGCCAAAACCAAAGACGAGCTTTTGTTTCTAGATCGCATAAACCAAACACTTTCAAAGACCAACGCAGAAATCGTAGCCACAACAGAAGACGGAAGCTATGGACTGAAGGGAATCGTTACGAATCAGGCAGAACAAAGGTTGGTGAAGGAAAAGTTTGATATGATATACGCGTGTGGTCCTGAACAAATGATGCATAAAATGTTCCTCCTAGCAGAACGATACCACCTGCCTTTTCAAGCCAGTTTGGAGCGAATTATGCGTTGCGCCATTGGCCTGTGCGGCAGCTGCGTGATAGGCAAGCTCAGGGTTTGCAAGGATGGACCAGTGCTAACTTCGGAACAATTAAGAACCATTAAGGAGGAGTTTGGAAAATTTAAGCGCGACTTTCAAGGAAGAAAGATTGCGGTTTAAGCTCACAATAAAATTTTCCACATTACAAGAACAAGTATGATCGAGCGCGCGCGTATGTGAACGGTGCTTGAAATATGGTAAACTGTTAAAATAGTTGCTGAAGTAACATACATCACTAAAATTATGGAAAGCAAAAAAGAGAGAAAATGAAGGGGTGATTCAAAGGTTGGTCACCGTGTTGCACTCCTTCAACTAGCCGTGTTTGACATAATGTTCAACGTGAAGCTGTAGGAGCCAGCCAGAAATTCTGTGCAATTTAATGTGAACTTGATTTCTAAGTCATAGCCTGGAGTCAAGGTAACCGTGGGACAGACTTCGTTTTGATTTAGTTCAAGCCATTCATTCGGCCCAATTGGGTAATACTTGTTAGATATGCTGAATTCACTTGGAAAATCTGTAACATTCCACGAATATCTCAAGTCTGTGTTGCCAACGTTTTTGACCCAAAGAATTGTATTCTTGGCTTCGTTTAGGCTAGCAAATTCTCCCCACTCAATCGACGTAACCTGCACAGTATAGTCTTCGTTCCAGACTTCAATGCTGTAGTCCGCTCGTATGGTCATGATGTTGCTGATTTGACGCGTAAAGTGAACCACGGAAAAAACCACTACGCCAAAACAAATCATCGACACAACGAACACCCACAACGGAACGCTACGCTTCAGCACTTTTGTTTTCATTCTTTCATCTCCTATGGTTTCATTAATGAAGGGAAAGGCTTCTATCAACAAATTATGTCACGGTGCGATATGCCTCCGTATTATCCATACCCTAGGCAAGTGCACTTAAGATTTTCCCTAGAATGACATTTTTTGTTAAATTTCTGGTTCTACAATGTACTATTTGAATGAACTGAAACTTACATGGTAGAATGTTCCGAGCTTACACACTTACGAAAGCAATTATTTTTCCTCATCTACTTATGAGTACGATCTCGTGTTGCCATTGGTGAAAGAAAACAGACCTTATTTATCTCAGATCGAGGGGCATATTTACCCTATGTTGTAATATCCTTCGCCATTTAGCCTCCAGACTTCCGATTTCAATGAAGCCTAGTTAATTCAAATCTTTCATAATTTCCCGCAGTTTTTCTTTAATGATTCTAGCCAATTTTGGGGTAATCATCCCCTCTGCAGTGGCTTCCTTGAGCTTCTTTTCATCTAGCTTTCTGACTCTACCGTTCGGCCAAACGCAGACGTCCACTTCTAGGTCCACGTAACGAATTCCGTGTGGATACAGTTCTATCGGAGTGTTCAAGTTGACATAGGTGCCTTTATATCGCCCGTCCTTTGCGTAATACCGCGTTTTGAAGTGCCATTCACCTATCTTGGCTTCGGTGACGGCGTAGTCAGCCGGGGCCTTCTCGGTTTTGAGACCGTCGTAGATTCCTTTTTTGTTGAAAATTCGTCGAAATCGAATCAAAGATCTAGGGTGATCAAAGGCTTCAATCACGGCTTTTCCTAGATTAAAAACTTCTCCATGAAGCTTAACATGCTCTATTTCTATCAAGGAACCCACGATAGGATATTTCGCTCTGATGGTTTGTTTAAGAAGCTTTTCCACTTCTTCACGAGGACCACCTTTTTCGAGTAGTTTTTCCGCCATGTCGAGGTTTGATGAAATGTCCACTCCGCAAGCCTTATAGTAATGGTGACCATCCATGGTCGGAGTAACTGCCCCTCGAATTTCGTCTAACTTCTTCTTTGATAAAGCTGGAAATTCCACATCCACGTAACGACTTCCTTCCAAGAGAGCCGCTGGAGCCTCTCCCTTCCTGACGACTACGTCATCGAGGCAGGACTGTAAGACTAAAGTGAAGGCGTTAACGGCTTCGGCTTTTCCGGAAGCTTGGACCCCCTGTCTATCTTGGCGTTCATAGACTTCAAGGTGAGGAAACTCGCCGTTTTCCTTTGGTTCGAATCTTTCTCTCACTGTGGCCGACGGTTGAACTATGGTGAAGCTGTTATCAAGAAGAAGCTCGGGAGAGGTTTGGTTACCTAGAATGTTCTTATAATCCACGAGTAATTTTGTCAGGGCAGTAGCATAGATTCCTCTGATTTTCACTTTGAACATTTAGGTAAAGGTATGAAAGATGACTATTAATAATTTGACTGGTCTATTCATAACATCTAATTCTCATGTGCCCATGTGCATGCTACGTCTTCATAACGCCTCTATTTTCTTTCCGACACTTCTCCGTCTGGCATAGGCACATGTACGCGTCTCGTAATCCTCACGATGTGCCATCCATGAAGACGATCTTTTTTGTAGATGTGAAGCAAACCGCACTGTTCGCATTGTGCGCGTGCGCGACCAGTTTGAAAGTTAATATCGTA
>JAOUPL010000065.1 GCA_029879825.1 Candidatus Bathyarchaeota archaeon | reverse complement strand
TTCTAGAGCCATGCCGAAAACGTCGAAGCCTGGACCTAGATTAGCGGTTGTGGCGGGGGCTTTCACAATCACTTTGTTTGGCAGTGATGCACTCTTCATCCTTCCAGCTCTTGGATTGATATTGAGACCTCCCTATTAAGATGTGTTTTACTATAATAATCATGTTTTTAACACAACGCCACTCATACAATCGAGAGTCTCATGTTCGATGTCGAAAAATGATTTCAAATATAAATTCCAACTTCATAATCTTCTTCAAAAAGCTTCGGATACGGATATAGAACATGAGTAAGAATGATAGAAAAAATGAGAATGACAACGATCTGGATTTCACCAGATACCTACCAGAAACTCCTCCATGTTGAAAGAGTTTTGATAACGAAAAATGGGCGCAACATAAATCCTAGCGATGCCATAAAAGAACTGATAGAATTTTGGAAGAAACACCAGTCTTAAAGGATTTCATGTGCAGAATTAATGGTTTTAGTTTCTTATCAAATATACAAGCTGCTGTCGCTATTCCCTTTCGAAGAATTCTTCAGCCCTCGGCGGATTCGGATGTAACCCTCTGCGTTCACGAATCTGTCGTATGACATCTATCTGCATTTGCTCTGGCACGGGTGCCCAACGGCTAAACTGGGTTGCCCAGAAAGCCCTTCCTTGAGTAGACGATCGCAATTCGTCAGCGATACCGAAGGACTCGGCAACAGGCATTTCTGCCTCAACAATCATCATGTCTTCCTCAGTGGTCATATCAAGCACTCGACCGCGGCGTTTCTGCACTGTTGAAAGCACTGCGCTTGCAAAATTGTTAGGGACCTTGCATTCAAAACTTAAAATTGGCTCTAGGAGCTTCGGGTCGCTTAGCAGGAAGCTACACCAGATGGGACGCCAAGTCATGGGAAGGATTTGCGCTGGTCCCCTATGCACAGGGTCTTCATGGACTTGTATGTCTTCGAGGTTTACTTTTAAACCGTAGGCTGGCTCCTTTGCCAGTACGCTGGTGTGGACTGCTTCTCGGAAGCCTGATTTGATGTGGTCTAGGACTTCTTCAACGTATTGTCTTCCCTTTATTCTGTTGACCAGCATGTTGGTGTGTTCAATGGCGATTGCATTCCGCGCTTCATCCTTCTCCCATCTAAATTGAGTTCGGAGGATTTTCTGCCTTTCATCACGGGTTTGCATCTCGGAAATCTTGCCCATTTTTATTGCTTCAATCACTTCGTCAGGCAACTTTTCTAGTGTTACCCAGAGTCGGCTGTGTTTGTTCGGGCTTTTACCCATTACAGGTGGTCCTTGGTAGTCGTGGCTGATGGTCTCGCGGTAAATCACAACTGGCTTGCTGATTTTAACCTTCAACTTTGCCTCCTGCATTCGGTAGGCGGTGACTTCAAGGTGAAGCTCACCCATCCCACTTAGTAGGTATTCGCCGCTTTCTTTGTTGATAGTAAAGTGGAGATTTGGGTCTTCAAGGGTTAGCTTGTGTAGTACCTTATCAAAGAGAGGCAAATCCTGTATGTCCTCTGGTGCGACGGCAACAGTTACAACAGGGTCTGACACATATTTGAGCCCTTCAAAGGGTGGGGTTTCTATCCCTTGTTCGACGATGGTTTCACCCACATGGATTCCTGAGATTCCTCCTATTGCCGCTATATTGCCCGCAGGAATTCGGTCGACGATTACGCGGTCGGCAGCCATGCTCATGTAAACCTGTTGAATTGCTCCGCTCTGATGACTGGTGACCATCCTAATTGGTTTGCCTTTTTCAACAGTTCCGCTAAACACTCGCCCTATGGCCACGACTCCACTGTGAGGGTCAACTTCAATTGTACTGATGCACATGAGAAGAGACCCTTTTGGGTCAACTTTAGCCATGGCTTTGCCTACTTCGCTGTTTGGGTCACCTGGCCAAATCTGGCTTTGCCTGTATGGCTGCGCTTCAAGCGGATTGGGTAAATGCTCACAGAAAATGTCGAGAATAGGCTCATATACCGGAGCCTTTTTGCTTAGTGCGTCTACTTTCTTTGCTACTTCTTCGGGTTCTCCGCTGTAGGCTTCAATAATGTCTTTGAAGGAGACGCCTTTAGCTTTCATGTGGGAGAGGTTGAGTCCCCATTTGTGTAGGGCTGAGCCAAATGCCACCCGATCGTCTTCAACGGTGACTTGCCAGTCCTTCTTATGCTCGGGTGGTGCATACTTTTCTATTAGAGAGTTAACTCTTGAAATGATTTTTGCAAACCTGCTTTGTATGGCTTGAGGGGTTAGACGGATTTCTTTGATAAGGCGGTCAACCTTGTTGATGTATAGAAGCGGTTTGACCCTTTCACGCAGTGCCTGCATCAGCACTGTTTCGGTCTGGGTCATGGGTCCTTCTACGGCGTCAACAACCACTAAGGCACCGTCTACAGCTCGCAGGCTTCTTGTGACGGCGCCGCTGAAGTCTATGTGGCCCGGTGTGTCTATGAGGTTGATTAAATAGTCTTGTCCTTTATAGTTGTGGGCAAGGCTTATGTTTGATGCGAAGACGGTCATCTGTCTTTTCTGTTCCAGCTCCCACGAATCAAGGTAGAGTTTTTGTCCAGCCGTTTGTTCGCTGATTATGCCGGCAGCTGCAAGGAGACTGTCTGACAGTGTTGTTTTTCCATGGTCAACATGAGCGATTATACTAGTGTTTCGAATATGTTCCCGGTCGTTCATGAGTTTAACAATTTCTTCAATTTGCTTGTATCGTCCCATATCTAGCCCACCCTCCCTTAACCATACTTGCAAATGGAGTTTTGAATGAAGCTTTCTTGCTTATGTTTAGGCATTGGTGGTTTCGCCCTTTGCGTAAATAGGCTACATGGTGATGACAAACGCAACATAAAAAAGTTTTTGTTAAGACTTGTGCACGCGCAGAGTGCTTCAGTTGTTCCTCTAAATCCTGAAGTCTATATCGAATTCCTTAATGAATTCCTTCTCCTCCTTAGTGAATCTGAAGTAATCTGCAAATATGTCATCAATCTGGTCAATAATGTCTTTTGATTTTGATGGAATGATCTCCTTCAATTTTTCATCAAGCTTTTCTCTTTTTTCAGGGGCAATCTGAATTACCGAGAATCGAGTTTGAAACATAAGTAAAAATAGGTCTACGATTGTATAAAACCTTTAGGTGCCTATTTTACTGTATTAACATGCGGTTAAATAAACATTCAAAACAATGAAAAATTAATGACCTCAAAGAATTCTTGTTATATATTAATGGGAAGAAACGGTAAATAATACGGAAACTGTTAGTGGAAGAATTTATTCCGAGCGCACGCTAATGGTGCTTTTCTATTTATAGCTGTCTAATGTATATATAAAACAGAGATTGCGAGGGGCATCTCCACTTTGCCCAGGTTTAGACAAACAAGCGAAATTCTCAAACTCATGACCAAAAAACAGGATATCCGAGACATAGGCATAATCGCCCACATAGACCACGGAAAAACAACCATGACAGACTCCCTCCTAGCAGAAGCCGGCCTCCTATCACCAAAAATAGCAGGCGAAGCAAGAGCCCTCGACTACCTCGAAGAAGAACAGAAACGAGGGATCACCATAAAAACAGCCAACATATCCCTCCTCCACGAAATAGGAGGCACACAATACGTTGTCAACCTCATAGACACCCCTGGGCACGTAGACTTCACAGGAAAAGTAACACGAGCCCTAAGGGCCATCGACGGAGCCATCGTAGTCGTAGACGCCGTCGAAGAAGTAATGGTTCAAACAGAAACCGTGACAAGACAAGCATTAGAAGAAAGAGTTAGACCCGTCCTCTTCATCAACAAAGTCGACAGGCTCATTAAGGAACTAAAACTCACCTCAGACCAAGTACAGAACAAGCTCCTCCGAATAATCCGCGACTTCAACAACCTAATAGACCTCTACGGAGAACCAGAATACAAAGAAAAATGGAAAGTTGACCCAGCCAAGGGAACAGTTGCCTTCGGCTCAGCCCTACACAAATGGGGCTTCACCATTGACATCGCCCAGAAGAAAGGAATAAAATTCAGCGACGTTGTAGAAGCCTACCAAAAAGAACACTGGCAAGAACTCCAAAAAACGATTCCACTCCACGAAGCCATGCTGAACATGGTTGTCAAAAATCTCCCAAACCCCATAGAAGCCCAAAAATACAGAGTTCCAAAAATCTGGAAAGGTGAACTAGAATCTGAAATAGGACAAGCTATGCTTAACTGCGATGAGAAGGGCCTCACAGTTATATGTTTAACATCTACCCAGATGGACCCCCACGCAGGCCTTATCGCCACGGGCCGCGTGTTTTCAGGATCCATCCGAGAAGGAGATCACGTTTACTTAGTGGGAGCCAAGAAGGATTATCGGGTTCAACAGGTCTCTATGTATATGGGCGCTTTTAGAGAAATCGTGGATAAAATAGTCGCTGGGAACATATCGGCGCTGTTAGGTTTAGATCTTGCCAGAGTCGGCGAAACCCTTGTTGATTTTGCATACAAAGATTCGATGATACCTTTTGAACGCATAAAATACGTCTCTGAACCAGTTATCACCATCGCCATAGAACCTAAACACCCAAAGGATTTACCGCGCCTCGTAGACATCATGCATCGCTTAGCAATCGAGGACCCTAACCTAGTAGCTACCATAAACAAGGAAACCGGAGAATACCTACTAAGCGGAATGGGCGAGCTACATCTAGAAATTGCTGTTAAATTCCTCAAAGACTACGGAGGAGGACTAGAAACCATCACGTCTCCGCCTATAGTCGTTTACAGAGAAAGCGTTGGTGGACAAGGCATAGTGGCAATAGCGAAGAGCCTCAACAAACATAACCGATTCTGGATACAGGTGGAACCACTGGAAGAGAAAGTTATTGAAAAGATTGAAAAAGGAGAAATCGTAGAGGAAATGGGGCGGAAACGAATAGGCGCCGTGTTATATAAAGAAGCTGGGTGGCCCACCGACGAAGCAAGAAACGTCTGGACCATAGACGAACACAAAAACATTCTAGTCGACCTGACAAAGGGCATCCAATTCCTTCAAGAAGCAAGAGACATGATCATCGCAGGCTTCAGGTGGGCAGCCCAAAATGGTCCCCTCTGCGAAGAACCGATGCGAGGAGTTGAAGTAAAGCTTATGGATGTTCAGTTGCATGAAGAACCTGTGCACCGGGGGCCAGCGCAAATCATGCCAGCCGTGAGAAGAGCCTTTCTAGGTTCCTTCCTAACAGCCCAGCCCATGCTTATTGAACCCGTATATAAAATCGGTGTTTCAGTCCCTCACCAATGGGTTGGCGAGGTAACGGGTATCATAACCCGCAAGAGAGGGAGAATAGTGGCTTCGGAACAGAAAGGACCGGTAACCATGATCAGGGGATTTATTCCAGTTGCTGAAACCTTTGGCCTATCCGCCGAAATGAGGTCCGCAACTTCAGGCCATGCCTTCTGGCAAACCCAATTCGATCATTGGGAAAAGGTTCCTGAAAACGTTGCATTAACAGTTATAGAGGAAATACGCAAGAGACGAGGATTGCCTCCGGAAATACCTAAACCAAGCCAATTCATCGACGAAGCTTAACTCTTTACTAGATTATCAAAATAGGCGTTTAGTAAGTTTCTGCAATAGGCTGTACCATCACATAATGCGGTGTTAAGCTGGGAAAAACCTTCTCGGCAAGACGCAAAACTCAATTCGTGTTTCAACACGATTGGGCGTAGCTTTTCCAAGATTTTCCTTCTCAGTTCTTCGCGCAAGTATTTGTAGCCTACAACCCATTTGCCGTCAGCATAGAGTCGAAACAACCTCTCATAGACCTCTGGATTGAGCTGCTTCAAAGTTGAAAAGAATCCTTTCACGGGTTTCATGGTTGCCATGGTTATTTGTTTCACACCCACTTCTGCCAGTGTCGAGACCAGCCTTTCAAAATCCTTCTCGTCGTCGTTGATGGTTGGTATGATGGGGTCTATCCTTGCCACAACAGGTATGTCTTTGTTAGCTACCTTCTGTAGAGCAGAAATTCTGCGATCTGGAGACGGAGCATGGGGCTCAATGAAACTTGCAATGTCTTCTCGCAGCGTTGTTACCGTTATCGACACGACTGTTGGAGTTTGCTTGAAAACATCTAGGTCTCTGGTAACACTGTCTGATTTTGTAACTATGAGAAGTGGGAAACTATGCTTCGCTAGGACTTCAGCGCATCTTCGCGTAATCTTATGTTCCTTTTCTAACGGTTGGTAAGAGTCTGTGCAGTCGCTCATCATCACCGGAAGCTTGCGTTGAGTGTCCCTAGCCATACTTTCTATGTGATCGAGTAATTTTAGGCGTGGCGAAGTTGGACCGATAAAGCTTGGAAACTTGACTGCGTAGCAGTAGATGCAGGCGTGGGCGCAGCGTCCTAGGTAGGTGTTTAAATTGTATTTTGGGAGACATGTGCAGTATCCGGCTCTTGGCGCGTTGAAAATAGGCAGTTTCATAACATGCCTCTCTAGGCGTACGGTTGCCTTAATGTCTTTAGCCTCCCTTCTCTACTTTTTCTATTGGGGTAGCAGAGACAGAAGATTTATAGGAA
>JAOUPL010000064.1 GCA_029879825.1 Candidatus Bathyarchaeota archaeon | reverse complement strand
GCGCCCGTTGTGACAGCGCTTGCCCCAACGACTTCCCCCTCCACAGCTTCATGATAAAAGCGGGAGAAGGGAACTTGTGGGAAGAGAAGTTTAAGATGCGGGTTGGACGGGGTGCCATCCAAGACGTAGAGATAAGGGAAGTTGGTGGACCCATAGTTCTCGGCGAAATCCCGGGAGTAGTGGCCATAGTTGGATGCGCTAACTACCCTCACGGTGGAAAGGAGGTTGCAGAGATCGCTGAGGAGTTCGCGAAGCGTAGGTTTATCGTTCTCACCTCGGGATGCGCAGCCATGTCCATAGCCATGGTTAAGGATGAAGAGGGAAAGACTTTATACGAGAAATATACGGGTGCCTTTGAGGCTGGCGGCATCATCAACGTTGGTTCATGCGTCTCCAACCCCCACATAGCCGGAGCAGCCATCAAAATTGCAAGCATCTTCGCAAAAAGAAAACTACGGGCCAACTACGAGGAAATCGCTGATTACATCCACAACAGAGTGGGAGCGGTGGGACTCGCTTGGGGCGCTATGTCTCAGAAGGCTGCGTCAATAGCCTCTGGCTTCTGGAGGCTTGGCGTGCCCGTGATCGTTGGCCCCCACGGATCCAAGTATCGACGCACGCTTCTTGGGAGAAAAGACAATGAAGAGGACTGGTATGTGTACGACGCCAGAACCGGCGACAAAGTCTATGGAGGTCCAGCTCCTGAGCATCTCTTCACGGTGGCTGAAACAAAAGAAGAAGCTATGGTGTTGATAGCGAAGTTTTGCATGAGACCAAACGACACTACGAAGGGTCGCGCCATAAAGTTAACCCACTATATCGACCTACACAAGCGCCTCTACGGCGTCATGCCTGACGACATACAAATCTTCGTCCGAAACAAAGCCGACATACCCATCACCATGAAAGATGAAATCCTCAGGATTCTCGAGGAGAAAGGATGGAAGGAGACGAGGATCCCAGACCCAACGCTCCTACTCAGATTGATTAGAAAAAGGACAGAGTAAACATGAGCACAGCTTATCCTCACCGTTTCAAAACGATACGAGAAGTTGCTGAAACTACGGAGGTGATTGAATTAAAATATGCGTGACTGCCCTTTCAGGCAACTTAGAGGCCCAGATAGATCCAAGGTTTGGCAGGTGCCCATACTTTGTGATTGTGGATTCCGAAACCATGGAGTTCGAGGCAGTTCCAAACACTGCTTCCGGTTCGATGAGCGGAGCTGGAATTCAAGCGGCTCAAACAGTAGCAAGCAAAGGAACCGGAGTGCTGATCACTGGAAACGTTGGACCAAACGCTTTCCAAGCTTTGTCCGCTGCTGGAATAAAAGTTGTGACAGGCACTTTCGGAAACGTGAGAGAAGTCATTGAAAAGTACAAAAGTGGAGGACTGAAGGAGACTAGTTCACCTACTGTTCGAGGACATTTTGGAATGGGTACAGGTAGAGGACGTGGTCGGAGACGATGGTAATGAATGGTAATGATAAAGAGATTGAAGAGATAAAACGCAAAAAACTTGAAAAAATGCTTCAAGGATTCAAGAAAGGAGGAGGTGAAAAAATGACAGCCAGAATCGTGGTTCCAGTAGTAGAGGAAAGAGGCTTGAACGCTAGGTTATCGGAACATTTCGGAAGGGCGCCCTACTTTGCCGTTATTGACCTGGACGAAAATGGTAGCATCTCAAGCCAAAGAACTGTGTCCAACATAAGTGAACATTTCGGTGGCACAGGGCGACCGCCTGACCGCATCCTACAACTCCGACCAACCGTACTCATCACTTATGGAATGGGGCCGAGAGCTCTAGGCATCTTTCAAAATGCCAGAGTAGCGGTGTTAAGGGCCAACGCAAACACTGTTGAAGGCGTAGTCGCGGCGTACAACAACGATGAACTTGAAGAATTGACAGAGGGCTGCCATCACGCCCGCCACCGATAGGCGAATCTAGAATAATTAGTTCATTCTCAAGAGGAGGGAGCAAAAGTATCAGAAAAGTTGACGAAAGAGGAGTTTGAATTATTGAAAAACGCTGGTTATTCAGAAAATGTCATCGAACTCTATAGAGACAAGGTTAACGTTGGCGTCATAGAGAACCCAGACGTTAATTTAGCCCATACGGGTCCTTGTGGAGACACCATGAAAATATACCTAAGAATCAGCGATGACGATGTTGTAGAAGACGCCAAATTTCAATACTTGGGTTGCCCAGGAGCAGCTTCATCTGGCTCTGCGATAACCAGAATTGTAAAACACAAGACACTTGAGGAGGCAAAGAAGATAAACGAACAAGACATATTGCAGGACCTGGGAGGGCTACCCGAATCAAAACTCCACTGTCCAACGCTTGCTGTAACAACGCTGCAAAAAGCAATAGCAAAGTATAAGGAACGCAAAAGAACGCCTTAACCGGGCACATAGCTCTGGCTACATCAGTCTAATCACCACATCGAGGAAACCACCCAGATAGGAAGAATGGTACCGTTGGATTCTAACATGCATGCGTCTCTAAAAGGGCAGCATAGATGATTATTTCAATTGCTAGCGGCAAGGGAGGGACCGGAAAGACAACAGTAGCCGTAAACATGGCCCTATCCCTCAAAGACGTCCAAATCCTAGACTGCGATGTGGAGGAACCCAATGTCCACGTACTTTTGCAACCAAAAATTAACGAAACAAAACCAGTCTACCTCTCAACTCCACTGATTGACGAAGAGAAATGCAACCGCTGCGGGAAATGTTCTGATTTCTGCGAGTACAACGCCCTTTTTGTAACCCCTGAAAAAGTTCTGTTCTTCCCTCAGCTCTGTCACAGCTGTGGAGGCTGCATGCTTGTTTGCCCAAAAAATGCGATCACGGAGAAAAACGTGGAAATCGGTATGGTCAAAACGGGAGTAGCAGAAGGCGTGGAACTAGTTTTCGGCGAACTCAATGTGGGTGAGCCTATGCCCGTTCCTGTGATAAAGGCGGTTAAGAAGCAAATCGAGAGCAACAAAACCGTGATTATAGATTCGCCCCCGGGAGCCTCATGTCCCGTAGTAGAATCAGTATCTGGAAGTGATTATTGCCTCCTCGTATCCGAGCCTACACCGTTCGGTCTCCACGACTTGAAAATCATGGTTCAAGTTTTGGAGGGACTCAAAACTCCCTTTGGAGTTATTATTAATCGGGCGGGAATTGGTGACAAAAAAACTTATGATTTTTGCGAGGAGAAAGGACTTCCCATTTTGCTTGAAATTCCCTTCCAAAGAAAAATCGCGGGACTCTATTCCCGTGGAATCCCCTTCGTCGTGAATATGCCAGAATGGAAGAGGAAGTTCCAGTCACTTATGGACGACATAGAGGGGCTTATGAAATGTTGAAGCAAGTAGCTGTGGTGAGTGGAAAGGGAGGTACAGGAAAAACCACCATCACTGCCTCCTTCGCAGCGTTAGCCCACGACATGGTGATAGCTGACTGCGACGTTGACGCCCCTGACCTTCATTTACTCTTGCATCCGCAAATAGTGAAGACGCAGGAGTTTAAAGGCTCCAAACTGGCTGCGATAGACAGAACCAAATGCATCAAATGCGGCTTATGCAAAGAATCTTGCAGGTTTGGCTCGATAAACGATAGTATCACAATAGATTCCTTCTCGTGTGAAGGATGCGGCGTGTGCGTTATTGTGTGTCCTGAAGAGGCGATAAGCCTTAAGGAGAGAATCTCCGGATACAATTTCATATCAAAAACCAAGTATGGCACTATGTCCCATGCAAGACTAAACCCTGGCGAAGCAAATTCAGGTAAGCTTGTCACCTTAGTGAGACACAACGCCAGAAAGATCGCTGAGGAGGAGGACCTTGATTTGATTCTGATAGACGGCCCACCTGGCATCGGCTGTCCAGTGATAGCTTCTGTGACGGGAGTTGACGCTGGGCTCATAGTCACAGAACCAACCATGTCTGGAATCCATGATCTTGACAGAGCTCTTCAGCTACTCAACCATTTCAACATACTACCATTAGTCTGCATAAACAAGTACGACATAAACAGAAAAAACACGGAAAAAATAGTCAAGTCTTGCGAGAAGAATGAAGTAGACATCGCTGGAAAGATTCCTTTCGATCCAACCGTGACTGAGGCAATGGTCGCTGGGAAAACCATCGTTGAATATTCTCCAGAAAACGAGGTCTCGCAAGAGATAAAGACTACATGGAAGAGAGTGCTTTCAGTCTTAAATAAGTGATAAACCGACTGGAGCAAAAGTTTTATTTATAACGGCGTTATTTAAAACTACGAGAGCTCGTAATCTCTAATTGGGCGAAAAACATGGAAGCCGAGGAAGTCACCGTCTCCAGCGAAGCCGAAGAATACCTTGAAACAATCTACCGCCTAGAGAAGAAAACAGGTTCTGCCAAGACGATGGAGCTTGCCCGACAATTGAAGGTAGTTCCCGGCTCAATCACAAACACTATAGAGGGTTTAGAAAGGCGAGGTTTGGTTACACACGAACCTTACCGAGGAGTAAAACTGACAGAGAAGGGACGAAAATTAGCCTTAGATGTTTTGAGGAGACATCGCCTCGCCGAACGGTTGCTAACGGATATCTTGCACTTAGATTGGAGCGAAGCCCACGACGCAGCCTGCAAACTTGAACACGCCATCGCACCAAACATCATCAAACCGCTGGAAAAAACATTGGGTCACCCAAAAACCTGTCCTCATGGGAGTCCAATACCAACGGCGTGTGGAGGAATAATCGAAGAAGAATCAGTGCCTTTGGCGAAGCTCAGCCCTAAGGAAAGCGGTATCATAGTCAAGATAATCGAAGAGAAAGTCGAGATACTGCAACACCTTGCTACGTTGGGTCTCGCACCTGGGGTACACGTAGAAGTCGAAAAGAAAGCATTCTTTGGTGGCCCCATGAGCATCAAGGTTGGCGAAGTCAGCCATACACTGGACTATGATGTCGCGTCGATCATCAATGTTAGGCCAACTGATGGAAAAATTAGAGGGAAAAAATAATGGAGTTACGTTTGTCCGATCTAAAGAATGGAGAAAGCGGAGTTGTAATTTCTATTGGGACTAGTCGAGGCAGAGGCAGAGGAGATGCTGAAAGAGCAGGAAGAGGCTGGGGGTTCAGAAAAAGGCTTGAAGATATGGGTCTAACCCCTGGCACCAAAGTAACGGTAGTGAGGGCAGCGCCTTTTAATGGACCCTTAGAAGTCCACGTTAGGGGTTCAAGGCTGGCTATAGGTAGAGGAATGGCTGAAAGAATTCTCGTTGAGGTAAAAAGGTGACCAAAAATAGATTCACAGTCGCTCTAGCTGGAAACGCCAACGTCGGAAAGTCTGTCATATTTAATCAGCTAACGGGTCTACATCAACATATTGGAAATTGGCCTGGCAAAACAGTTGAAAAAGCTGAAGGGACCCTCCACTTTAAAGACTATTCAATAGACATTGTCGATCTGCCCGGGATCTATTCTTTGTCAACCTTTTCCTTAGAGGAGTTGATTTCAAGGGAGTACATAGCAGTCGAAAGGCCCGACCTAATTATTAACATCGTGGACGCTTCGCTTCTTGAGAGGAACATGTTCTTCACTTTGCAGCTTCTTGAACTGGAGACTCCTATGATTATGGCACTGAACCAAATGGACATGGCTAAGAAAAAAGGAATAAGAATTGATCATGAAAAATTGGAGAAACTTTTAGGAATCCCAGTGATTCCAACCGTGGCGGTAAGCGGAAAAGGTATCTACGAGCTGCTAGAGAAAGCCGTCGAGGTCACTGAGAAAAAGGTAAAGATGAAACCTCTTAAGGCTAAATACGGGAAAGAAATCGAGGAAAGAATCGAAAAAATCTCCATCCTCCTTGAAAAAATTCAGTTTAAATATCCAGCTAGATGGGCTGCAATAAAGCTTCTGGAAGGAGACAACGAGGTAAAAAAAGAAATCGCTAACATAAACCCTGAGATCGTTTCGACTGCAGAAAAGCTTGCAAAAGAAATTGAGGAAATCCACGAACACTCTTGTTCAACCGTAATTACTTCTGAGCGATACGAAGTTGCAAGCAGGATTGCTCGAGAAGTTCGAGAGATAACTCCTCCAATAAAGCCGTCGATGGCAGAGAGAATACATACCCTAACAACCCACAAAATTTCTGGCTATCCAATAATGGCTGTTTCAGTGCTCTCAATCTTCTATCTCATCTTTGCTTTCGGAGACTACACATCTGGTCTTTTGGGTGATTCTCTTTATGGCTTGAAGCCGATTTTTGAAGGTATATTCGGAACCGGAGTTGTTGGAAAACTGGTTTGGGGCGGAGTCATGGAGGGGATCATAGGAGGGGTTACAGTAGCGCTACCCTATATCCTTCCCTTCTACTTCATTCTGTACTTTCTTGAAGACTCTGGATACCTCAGCAGAATCGCGTTTTTGATGGACAATCTCATGCACAAAATAGGTCTACACGGGAAGGCCTTCATTCCGATCATGCTCGGCTTCGGTTGTAACGTTCCAGGGTGTTTAGGATGCAGAATAATGGAGACCACAAGAGAGAGACTTCTCGCTGCCTTCGTTGTTACGCTGGTACCCTGCGCCGCAACAACGGTTATCATTCTTGGTCTGGTTGGGGCATTCGTCAGTATTCAATGGGCCCTAGCCTTATACATAATCGACTTGTTGATTATTTTCTTCC
>JAOUPL010000063.1 GCA_029879825.1 Candidatus Bathyarchaeota archaeon | reverse complement strand
AGAGAAATGGGCTTCTTTGGTAGCAAACCTTATATTCTCAATTAAACTTAAATTTAATTGAATGTCATAAAGTTGCTGAAAAGGAGGCTAATTTGAGTTGCGTTCACTTTGTTTTATTAATAAATCTATATATCAGAAAGAAAAAAAGTGATTTGATATGAGAGGGAACCCATATCCACACCGCTACAAGCATGGCAAACAAAAGAAAGCTATCACGTTAGAACAGTTCAAGCCTATGATTGATAAGGTAGATCAGATAGACTTAGGCAAATACAATCCTCTTACCGTTAAGAGTTTCTTAGCTGTATTATATTGGTGTGGTTTGCGAAAGACTGAGGTTCATGGAAGTAAAAGACATAGGTACGTTTGCCCTTCATGCAAAAGACATGAGCAGCCTATAGCCAAATACACTGAGGCTATACCTGGCATACTGAAAGAAGACATAGAAGTTAAAGGAGACATGATGTTTATTGAGGCTGTAGCGCGTAAGCATGGCAAGCGCGAGGCTCCTCTGGAGCTGTGGCTTGGCTTTCCCTTCATGGACCTAATACTTGAACAGTGGAAAAGAACTCCACCAAAACAAAGAGTGTGGCCCATAGCAGAATGGGACAGTTGGAACCTAATGAAAAAGATAGACAAAAAGAAATATCTCCACTATCTCCGGTTTGTCAGGATCACGGAACTATGCGCGAACCCAAAGCTAAGCGTAGCCGACATCTGTAGCTGGACAGGATTAACTCCGCAAACAATAAACGACTACATGGAACGCTCCGGCAGATTCATTAAACGAACAGCGCAAGCCATGAGAGAACAATACGAGAGAGCCATGCCCATAACATAGTAAACCGAGACCCAACATTTCTGAAGGGTTTACCCTGCCCTAAACGCGCAAAAAACCCTACCTTTCAACATTCCACCAGAACAAAACCCTTAATTGACTACTCCTTTTCCTTGAGAATTTCTTGAAACCTCTTTCTGCATTCGGGACACAAGACTTTTTCAAGTCGTTCGACCTTGGCTTCAAGTTTTGTTAGCTTCATTTTTAGTCCTATGATAATTCCTGTGTCGGACAACATAAACACCTCTGCTCTCGGTTTCGTTCATTCCCCTATTAATCTTTTCATTAAACGCGGAATTTTAGGGAGTTCTGTTGATGCTTTCGTATCCAAACAACTCGCTCACTTCTGTCTTCAGGGCTTTGGTTAGCATTGGTGACATCAATAAATGAAAGTAATACGTATAGCACTGATATCACTAGCTTGTCTAGCTTATACATTAGAGATAGGGAAAAACGAATAGTTTTGCCTACGTTACTGACTGCAGAAAGATCTACTCTCAACATTAAAGCTCGAAATAAGCTTCTTTCAGAACTATAAATTCATCACCTCTGATCACAAATCGTCCCGAGGACAAGCGAGCAACCTTTCCCAATCTGTTTATGCCAACGTCATGCCAGCGATTCTCATGTCAAGTGGATACAAAAGCATCAACGAGTTTCCCTTAAAGTTGGGCGAGACACTCACCACTCCTCCTTCAGCTTTCTCGCCTAGGCGTTTTAGGAATTTCTTTGGACTAAGTAGCCTCCAACAGCTTGGTGTGCTCTTTCAGCTGAACGATCGGTTTCCCCAAGTTCAAATCTGTTCCAGCCTTTCAAGTCGCGATAGCGTTCGACTGAAGCCCATTCACGGGTAGCATCCGATCTCCACTTCCAGCGGTAATGTTTTTTACTCTTAATGAATGAAAGTCTTTTATTGAAGGAGAAAAATGAAAATGGAAATTTTCAACCAGAGCTTTACGTTTTCCACCAAGAGGGAAATAGAGTTCATAGACCTCACCAGTAAGGTTAGGGAGATTGTGAATAGGTCAGGGATCAGAAATGGGTTGATTCATGTTTTCGCTCCCCACGCTACTGGCGTCATCATTTTAACCGAACATGAACCTAGCCTCGACAGCGATATCAAAGATTTTCTTGAAAAAATAATTCCCAAACATGCCGGCTATCGACATCCATCTAACGCCCATTCCCACCTCAGATCAATGCTTCTGTGCCCAGACAAAACGTTGCCCGTGGTCGACGGACGCGTGGTTTTGGGTACGTGGCAGTCTCTCGTTTTTGTGGAAACCGACGTTTACCCCCGACAAAGAACAGTGATTATGCAGGCAATTGGTGAGTAGACGACGCCTCTGGTGCTGATTCGCGGTAGGGAATAAACAAGTCTCAGGGAGCGGAAGAGAACGCGTTAACATTGAGTTTAATTTTACACGCGTGCATTGTTGGTTCAACGGGTTAAAGCTTTAGCGACAGCACATAGCCTCTTATGAGCTGGCCGAGAATACTTCTCCTTATGAAGTCTGGAAAGCTCTTAATGTACTCATTGTCTCCGGCCCTCTCCAAGAGGGCGTTGTAGACCCGCGCTTCACTCTTCGTCTTCCCGTAGATATCTACTATAATGTCCTTCCACTCCTTAGCAACCTCAGCCGCCTTCTTGATGATTTGCTTGGCCTTAGGTTGCTTCTGGGTGCCGAAGTGTCCCATGCAGAGGTACTCGAAGTCTATCCCTTGCATCTTATCTAAGGATTTGAGGTAGTTTTCGTAGTCGAAGAGTTCAGGGAACGACGGGGGCATGTAGAACTCGAACTCCTCATTGTAGTTACACACAGCGTCCCCAGCGAAGAATGTCTTCGTTTTCGGCTCAAAGAGCCCTATGCTCCCAGGGGTGTGCCCTGGAAGAGCTACAACTTCAAGTGAGACGCCGCTCCCAAGGTCGAATCTGTTCCCTTCCTCAACTACCTGAACATCGCGAACTGGAGGGTAGTCGCTCACAAGCACAGCAGCGTCGCCGTAGTGTCTTTTGGTTGTTTCGAAAAACTCTGTTGGGTTTCTCAATATTTCGGCTGTTTTTTCAGAAGCGGAAACGAACGCGTTGGGCATCTTCTTAAGGAGTCCTATTGCTCCAGCCCCGTGGTCGTAGTGCTCGTGAGTTACGATTATGGTGTTTATGGACTCTGGGGTTATCTTGAACTCCTCGAGCGTACTCAGGATTTTTTCGTTTGTTTGACTTGTCCCCGTGTCTATAAGGAAGGTTTTCTCGCTCT
Organism: Candidatus Bathyarchaeota archaeon; assembly: GCA_029879825.1. Classification (GTDB taxonomy): domain Archaea; phylum Thermoproteota; class Bathyarchaeia; order Bathyarchaeales; family Bathyarchaeaceae; genus JAOUPL01. Next base: position 3,619 of record JAOUPL010000063.1, on the reverse strand, counting down.
TGACAGCGTAGACTACTCCAACTTTTGGCAAAGTCCATTGCTTCGTATCTATCTGGTAGCAGTGCTCGTTAATTTCAAAGTCTGAATCCATCAAAGCCTTCACACCACTTTCTATAGCAGCATTTTAGAACAACACTCATTATTATTTAAACCTGCACCAGCATACGATTATCGTTCGCTCTTTCTGCAATGATCTCCAAGGGAATTGAGCATATGAAAGACGTTTTGGGAACATTTCTGGGGGCTCTTTTTGCGTCGTTTACTTAAATATTTCTTGAATTCGGTTTGTTTCGTCTTTTTCGAAAAAGAAATAATTCCACTTCTGAGGGGATATCTTGAACAGGCTAGGCGGTTAGCAATCTAGAACATCTTTTTCAAAGAAAAGAAGGCATAAGAAATCGTTTCTTGTTCTCTTTTTGATCAATGTTAATGCGGCAGACCCTTGGGCTTTTTGTAATTATATAAGGTTCGGAGTTATTCGCTGTTTTTCGTTTTCCTTGCGTTTTCGATAGCATCAGCGTAGGCTTCTCTACTGGCACTGCTCCATGTATTCAAGTATAACTCTATGTTCTTTGTCCATCCGCCTGTTACACTCCTCTTTCACGTAAGTTTGTCCTCGGTTTTTGAGAACTCTTAGAAAGATAGAATTTGCGCAAGCTCGGAAAAAAGAGAGGATTTTCAGAGGGGTATTCTTTACTCGAAGACTTTCTCAGCCACCTTATGTGCTTCTATGGCATCTAACTCTAAGTCTCGGTCTTTGCCTTCTTCAGCTAAAAGTTTTTTGTAGGCTTCGTGTTGAACTAGCATCTTCATGACTTCGTTGGAACCTGTCCAAATCAATCCTAGCCTAGTGTCTCGAAGCGCCTTCTCAACGGGGTAGACGTAGGTGTATCCTATCCCGCCTAAGATTTGCATGGCGTCGTTCACGACTTCCCAAGCTGTTTGCGTAGCGAAGAGTTTGGCCTCAGAAACAAGTCTCCTCGTTTCCCTTGCGTCCGGATCCAAGTCAGCGTGCTTCGCTGCAATATGAACTAGACCGCGTGCCGCGTCCAGCTTGGTTAGGCATTCAGCCACCTTGAAGCTTACGCCCTCAAATCGTCTGATTTTGGCTCCGAAGGCCTTTCTCTTGTCACTGTATTTCATAGCTGTTTCCAGAACCGCTCTCATACCTAGGGAACCTGCGGCTGACGTCAATCTTTCTGGAACCATCATGCGGTTGAAAACCAAGGCGCCTGTATTCTCTCCGAGCAAGAGGTTTTCCTCAGGGACCTCCACATCCTTCAAAAGGATTCTCGCGGTTCCCATACCATGGAAGCCCATTAGCCCGTATCTTTCTGCAATTTCCACACCCATGTCTTTCTCTACAAGAAAGGCGCTTAGAGCCTGATTGCCTGGAGCCTTAGGATCGGTTCTGGCGTAGAGAAGGAACAGGTCAGCTACTACGGCCCCTGCAATGAAGCGTTTCTCACCATTAAGTACGTAGATTCCATTATGTTTCTCCGCCGTGGTTATGGTTCCGAAGAAGTCTGAGCCGCCTCGAGGCTCTGTCAGCCCTTCAGCGGAGGTTATTTCTCCCTTCAAGATGGGTATGAGGTATTTTTTCTTTTGCTCCTCTGTTCCAAAGGCAGTCAAAGCCTCACCCACAATAATTGGCATGGAGTAGACGCAACCAAGTCCAGGCCCCATAACTGAGATTTCCTCCACGGCCAAGCAGTCTGAGACCCAGTTTAGCTCTCTTCCCCCATACTTTCTCGGGAACCTAAGTCCAAGTATCTTTCGCCTAGCCATCTCTTTTAGAGCTTCTTTGGGGTAGTCGATCTCTTCGGCTTCCATCGCCCTCATGTAGTCGGGGTCAATGCTCTTTACGAAGTCTTTGATTTCGTCTCTGAGTTTGGCCTCTTCTTCAGTGAGTAGAATGTTTGTTTCTAAAACCATTTTGTTTCTCCCTCATAATGATGTTGAAACAAGATGGGGTTCTATGATTTAATCCTTTTTGCGCAATCGCTGTTCTTTTTCTGTTGGCCCTCAGAAGACAATGTATTTTGGCGGATACAGCTACTTTCGTCTCTATATACTACTCTACTTCCGTTTTGTGTAGATGGCAAAACACTCTTGCTTGCTGAAGCGGACAAATTCAAAGCGTGCGCAGTCTTGCGGTTTCATTTTTTGTGTCTCTTGGAAACAACTACTTTCTCTAACTTCTCTTCTGGTGCACCTAGACAGTAGAGAATGCCCGCGAGGTTCTCCTTTGTTATTATACCGTCTGCCACTTTCTGTAGGATCTCTTTAGGATAAAGCGCTATTCCCAATCCTGAGTTTTGGAGCATAAATCTGTCGTTTGCTCCGTCTCCTACAGCAACTATTTCTTCCATCAAGAGGTTTTCTTTCTCAGCTATATCACGTATCAACTTGGCCTTTCGTTCAGCATCGATTATTGGCTTTACCAGCTCGCCAGTTAGTTTTCCGTCTTTGATAACGAGTCTGTTGGCGTACGCATAGTCGATGCCGAGTTTTTCCTTGATCTTTTCAACAAAGTGTGTGAAGCCTCCTGAGATTAGGGCAATTTTATATCCTAAGGCCTTTAGCGCGTTTATCAGTTCTTCCGCGCTGGGGGTTATCTGTAGGTTTTCGGCTATAGTTTCAAGAACCTCGACGTCCAGGCCTTTCAGTAGCCTTGCTCTTTCCATTAAGGCTTGTTTGAATTCAATTTCACCGTTCATCGCCCTCAATGTGATCTCGCTCACTTTTCTGCCGACTCCGGCTGCCTTAGCTAACTCATCGATCATTTCGGAGTCGATTAGTGTGCCGTCCACATCGAAGACTATTAGTCTCTTGGGCCTTCGGAAAACGGTTTCTGTTTGGAAGACCACGTCCTGTCCAACGTCTTCACACGCTTTATCTAGATTTTTTTTGAAGTTCTCAAGAGACAAGGAGATGTCGTTGATGTCGATCAGTATTTCCATGGCATTCAATTCAGCGTAAGCGATCATCCGTATCCGCTCTATGTTTGCTTTGCTTTGGGAGAGGAACCTCGAAATTCTTGCCACAATGCCTGGTCTGTCCTTTCCAAGGGTTGTTAAGAACACGAGTTTTTTGCCGCTCTTCCGTCGTCCCGCTACATAGGGTTCTATGATGACTTCCAAGCCTATTTCCCTTCCAATGTCTAGAAGCTGAGATTCAAGGCTCTCAAAGGGTATCGTAATGGAGCGGCAGTCCACTATCATGAAAATGGCGAAGAGGCCTCTCATGCTGAAAGCTTCAATGTCAACGATGTTCCCGTTTGCGCGGGCTATGACGTCTGTAATCTCCGCGGTCAAACCTGGCTTGTCCTTTCCTGTAGCTGTGATCATGGCGAAGTTCATGGGCATGTTGACGTTTTTTCCTCCTGAGATTGCCCATTGTTAATGTCTAGCTTCTAAAAAGCTTTTGCGCGCGCGCGGGGAAATTTGCGGGAGATATCACCAGAGACGACATATTTTGTCTTATGGAACATCCATTAAGTGAATGGAAACACAACCTCCTAGAGAGCCGGTATGCACGAAGTCTTATCATTAACAATCTTATTGTTCAGCGCGTTGGAGAAGATGATGTCGTACCATCTTTTGCAAGCGTATGGCCC
>JAOUPL010000061.1 GCA_029879825.1 Candidatus Bathyarchaeota archaeon | reverse complement strand
TTCTTATGTCGGACATAGAAAATTTTATGGCGGACATCGTGTCCGTGAGAAAGTACCTCACACACAAGGATCTTTACCTTCAGAAGTAGTTGTCCAAAGCAGTAAATTTCCGTCGACTACTTCTAAGCATCGCCATGGGTCCCAGGCCTCAAAGCCTGTTGCAACTAGCAGTATGATAGGGCTCTTCCAGGATCCTCTTCTCATCATGAAGCATCAGAGACTCCTCACTTACAGTAAGAAAATGGACCTTTTCATATGGTTACCACGAAATTCTTTATGGTGACCATGGGAGCATTGGCGGAGTACATACATATGCTCTAAAAAGGGTCCCTATGCACGTCGCAAAACTATGCTTGTATAATAGAGTATTCATAAAAAAGGGGAGTTTGCGGGAGATGTCTCCATATATTTTATATCTAGATGATTATGAATAGTTTTTCACCCTGAAGGCTCTTCCTAATGAAAAGTAACTATAGACGTCAGGTGCTAGATATGACTGTGGTGCATTATACACGTACACACTACCATTCTTATTTTCGTTGATGGAGGGTGACAAAAATTAGGCGGAAAATCTCTGGCGTGGAATATGTCAACAGAACCAGCGACAACCTTCTAAAAGTGAAGAAGGAAAGTTTGCTTCCATTATACGAAGATTTGAGATCCGCTGATTGCATAGTCTGTGGCGGTTCTGGCAGATCCCTACATTCATTAAATGTTGCCATGAGTCAAATAGCCACCATGAAAGACCACAAGGTTGTGATCACCCGTGAGGACGTTGGATTCCCTGGAAGGGGGATGTATGATGCCGCATCAAAACTGGAGAAGAGGCACAAAAAGATCATTCTTCTAATCAATTCTGGAAGTGGCGAAACCGAAGATCCAAAAAGCCTCGCCGAAGATTTGGAAGAATACTTGAAAGAGACAGACAGCGAGAAATTTACCATGGGCTTGATAACTTCCAATCCCGATTCTTCAATTGCCAACATCGTTCAAAGATACGGTAATGTAGTCAAAGTGGAGGGAAGGGGAAAAGAGGGATCATCCGATGCTTACAGCGAAACTGGCATAATGGGCGACATTTTCGAGCTTGGAAGCCTCTTTCTGCTTCAAATGATGACTGAAGGTATATTCGAAGACTGTCCAGTAGAGAGGGTTTTTGAGCTGATCAATGAAGAAGCCCCTGTCCTAGGAGAGATTGTTGATAGAATCGTTGATTCTGAAGCTTACAAAGTTTCCATTGATTTCCTAGAAAGGCGCAGTGACGTGTTCTTAGGCGGAAGAGGAACTGCCGAAGAAGTCGCTAAAATGACTGCAATAAGATTGTTCCACATCAAAAAGTTCCTAGGAGATAACGTCTACATCGCACGAGGCGTCAACACTCCTCGCCCCAGGGCTGGAGATTTTGAAATCTTAATATCCTACTCCGGCGAAACCAAACCCGTGGTCAATTGGAGCAACACGTTTAGAGATTTAGGAGGAACCGTTCTCTCTTTGACTGGAAGAAAAGGCTCACCCCTTGAGAGAAATTCGGATTCAAAGATTCTTATAGAGGAGAGAGTTAAACTTGGGCGACCAAGGAGGTTTTACATGAGGGCAACCTATGTGCTAAGTTGCCTTCCCATTTTGTTGACGGAAAGACTAAGTTTAAAGGGACTTAAACTACCAGAATATATCCTAAACTGGTATCATTCCGTAATTGAGTAAACACCTTGAGATTTAAAGATTATCAATGGATTTAGTTCCTAACATAGCGTGGAAAATATCTACCGATGTTCGCGCACGTCACTTATGTACGTATGGTATGAGACAGAGAAACTTCATGGTTTTCTTGCCGTTGTTTCTAAGCTGATGTTTCTCATTTGGAGGAATGAAGATGGCATCACCAGCTCTAAACTTTCTTTCTTCTCCCTCACCAACCGCAAGGCCCTTACCTTCTAGGATGAAGACTTCATGTTCCCAAGGGTGACTGTGAAAAGGACTGTGGCCTCCGGCTTCCATCTCGAACAATCTCATTGCAAAGTTTTCAGCCCCCACCTCCTTTGTAATAAGCCACCGCACCCTCAATTTTGAGGCATCTTCCTCCGCATCTATCGCTTCAACGTCTTGATAATGAAGAAATTTCATCCTATCCACCTCTTGAAATCAACTAGGAGATGACAATTATTAAGCTTCGCGCGTGCATTTCACGTTAAAGTTGTGAAAAATCCCTAGGAGACCAAAGGTTCGTGGAAGTTGGCCTCGAATACGTGTGCGCGCGTGATATCATTTTTTAGAGCCTTTTACACATTTTGTAACCATCTATCGCCCAGTTTACCACTGCCATGGCGAACATCGTTCCTATTCTCTTCACGGTTTTCGAATTCGGCATAAACTTTTCTATCATACTATTTGTAATCCATTCGAGATCCACTAGCTTGTCAACGTTATCGTCGAAGAATCTCCACACCTGCTCATACATAGTCCTAGCCTCATCCAATACATGCTTAACATCGGGACCGTAGAACATTCCATAGTGACCAAGGCACATACTTTCATAATCGAACGACTTCAATTTTTCAAGGGTAGAGACATACGTATCCGGGTCAAATGAGGGCGGCATGATGGCAGGTAGGCATGTTGTATCATCAGTTTTGTCTGCAACAGCATCTGATACAAAGATACTCCTATTCTTAGAATCCAGCAGAGAAATAGAGTCAGGAGTGTGCCCAGGCGTATCTATAACTTGGAGCTCTACTCCACCAAGATCCACAGCATCTCCCTCTTTTATTGGCTTCACACCCTTAATCGGCAGGAGGGTGTCGTATGTTCCAAAGTCGTAACCAACCTTTGAAGGATCTTCTAGGAGCGGTATTGCCTTTGGATGCGCCAGTAATTCCACTTCTTTGCCTGACATCTCTTTGAGAAGCGCTGGCACTGCTTGGTGATGATCCCAATGTGAGTGTGAAATTATGATGTAATCAACTGGTAGCAAACCAAAATCTCTTAGCGACTTGATAATTCCCTGAGCTTCGGAAGAGGTTCCCCCGTCAATCAGGGCGGTTTTTCTACCCTTTACCACAAACATGCTGGTAATCTTTGCCATTCCAAGCATATTTATATCAATTAGATAGGTGTTTTCATTTATTTTACCCGGTTCTACTTTTTGTTTCATGAAGTACACCTATCTTTTATTTCCATAAAGAAATTTAGGCTTAAGCTTTTCCCAGAACGCTTCCCATGTGAGCGGGCTGAACGAGCTGGGAATACCGCACAAGATAGCCCTTTCTAGCCTTTAGTTGCTTCGGCTTCCACGACTTAAGTCGGTTTCTTAGCTCTTCATCGGTTAACTCTACGTTCAGTTTTCTTTTCGGAACATCAATTTCAATCATGTCTCCATTCCTTAACACGGCTATTGGTCCGCCGTCAGCTGCTTCGGGAGACACATGGCCTATACAGGGTCCTCTGGTGGCTCCTGAAAACCTTCCGTCGGTGACTAGGGCAACCGACTCGCTTAGACCCATTCCAGCTATGGTGGCTGTTGGAGAAAGCATTTCCCGCATTCCTGGCCCCCCCTTCGGTCCTTCGTAACGGATAACAACCACGTCTCCTTCCCGAATTTCTTTGTTCAGTATGGCTTTCATGGCTTCCTCTTCAGAGTCGAAAACCTTAGCCGGACCTTTATGGACAAGCATTTTAGGTGATATGGCCGTGGCTTTTACCACAGCACTTTTCGGTGCCAAGTTCCCCTTAAGGATGGCGATGCCTCCCTCCGGATGAACCGGGTTAGTTAAGGGGCGAATTACATTTGCATCAAGGACTACTGTCTGTTCGATGTTGTCTTCAACAGTTTTTCCCGTTACAGTGACGGCGTTTAAATGAAGGAGGGGACTTAGCTCCTTCATAACGGCTGGAATTCCACCCGCTGCGTCCAGATCTTCCATTGTATAAGGCCCGCTGGGAACCATATTACAGAGGTGAGGAACTCGTCTACTCAGTTCATCGAAAAGGGTTAGAGGTAAGGAAACTTCAGCCTCTTTTGCCATTGCCGAAAGATGCAACACGGTGTTGGTTGAGCCGCCCAACGCCATATCCACCATAACGGCGTTCTCAAAAGCTTCTGAAGTCAGAATGTCCAACGGCTTCAAATCTTCCGTTACTAATTCAACAACCCTTTCTCCACTCGCCTTAGCAATCCTTAGCCTAGCAGCGCCAACAGCAGAAGGAGCAGCACAGCCAGGCAGAGACATACCTAGAGCTTCGGTCACGCAGGCCATAGTGTTGGCGGTAAACATGCCGTTACACGACCCGTAGCTAGGACACGCAAGATCTTCAAGCGTCTTCAACTCTTCTTCACTCATTTTACCAGCCGCAACTTCCCCAACAGCCTCAAACATCGAAGCTGTACCAATCCTCCTTCCTTTGTAGACGCCTGAAAGCATGGGACCTCCAGTCACGACGATTGCGGGAATGTTGAGCCTAGCTGCGGTCATCAGCATCCCAGGAGTTATTTTGTCGCAATTTGTAACCAAAACCATCCCATCGAACCTATGGGCTTGAACCATGACTTCAATTGAATCGGCAATCAGCTCTCGGGACGGTAAAGAATATTTCATTCCTTCGTGGCCCATAGCCAGTCCGTCGCAGATGGCTATTGTGTTGAATTCAAAAGGCATTCCGCCAGCAGACATGACTCCAGCTTTTACAGCGTCGGCGACCTGGTTTAGGTGAGCGTGGCCTGGAACCACTGTCGTGAAACTGTTTACTACAGCGATGAATGGTTTGCCTAGGTCGTTATCTGTGGTTCCAAGGGCCTTTAGTAAGGCTCTATGGGGAGCCCTTTCAATTCCTCGTTTTATAACATCGCTCCTCAACTTTAACCCTCTATGGGATTTCCATTTAGGTTATCAGAAGTTAGATACATAACAAGGACACAGAAAAGCTTTTATATCAAAGGCTTCGCTGTTGCTCTGGAACGAGGAATGAAAAATGGGGTATCGTTTTATCGAATAGCTTCCCCGAAAAGATAAGAATTTTTGACACTACCCTCAGAGACGGTGAACAAACCCCTGGAGTTTCCTTAACCCCTGAAAACAAACTCAGAATAGCTAAAAGCCTAGACAAACTCGGAGTAGACGTTATCGAAGCTGGTTTCGCTGCGGCTTCTGACGGAGAAATGACTGCAATAAGACTCATGGTCAGAGAGGGGCTTAGGGCAGAGGTCTACAGTTTCGCTAGAGGAGTAAAAGGAGACATAGATGCTGTGCTGAAAAGTGACGCGCGCGCGCTCAGCGGCATGAACGTGCTGATGACCAACTACAATAAACTGCAGTTAACGGAGGTATCTTGAAAATGGTTAAAATGTCTGGCGCCCAAGCCCTTGTAGAGGCCTTAAAACGGCAAAACGTAGAAGTAATCTTTGGAATAGTTGGAGGAGCCATCCTCCCGATACATGATGTTCTATACGATTCTGGAATAAGACACATCCTTACTCGACATGAACAGTGCGCAGCCCACGCAGCTGATGGCTACGCCCGCGCCAGTGAACGACCAGGAGTCTGCATGGCTACGTCAGGCCCCGGAGCGACAAATCTGGTTACTGGCATAGCCAACGCCTACTTGGACTCTTCGCCGGTCATTGCTTTCACTGGTCAAGTCAATACTTTTTCCGCCAACTCTTCATACATGATAGGCAGAGACGCATTCCAAGAAGCAGACATAATTGGAATAACTACGCCCATCACGAAGTATAATTGTCAAGTGAAAAAAGCTTCGGAGATTCCAAGAACTGTAAAGTTAGCATTTCACGTGGCCACAACTGGCAGACCTGGACCAGCATTGATTGATCTCCCAAAAAATGTTCAGACGGAAATCGATGAAATGGATTTTTCAGACAACATCGAGGTTCGAGGTTATAAACCCAAAACAGAGCCTCATCCAATCCAAGTTAAAAAGGCAGTTAAGCTCCTCCTCGAAGCAAAGCGTCCGATCGTCCTGGCAGGTGGAGGAGTAATCATCTCAAACGCCTCCCCCGAGCTTCTGGAGCTAGCCGAACTTTTGATGATGCCTGTAGCAACAACTCTTATGGGAAAAGGATGCTTCCCTGAAAATCATCCCTTGTCCCTCGGAAATGCAGGCATGCATGGAACTCGCGCAGCAAATAAACTGATCTTGGAAGCCGATGTTCTCCTAGCGGTGGGAACAAGGTTCTCAGATAGGACCACTGGAACGTTGGACGAGTTTTGTCCAGATGCGAAGATTATTCACATCGACGTAGACGCGGCGGAAATCGGGAAAAACGTGGAAGTTGATGTACCGATCGTAGCCGAAGCAAAGGAGACGTTAAGACTGATCTACCAACTGTTGGTTCATCAGTCAAAGCAGAGAGGAAACTCCCCGTGGTTTAGCAGAGTTAAAGAACTCAAGGACCAGCTTCAAAGCGAGGTGGACCCCTGCGACTGCGACTTGAAGCCTCCGCTACTAATAAAGGAACTTCGAAAAATATTACCAGTGAATGCTATTTTGACCACTGAAGTTGGACAAAATCAGATGTGGGCAGCCCTTCACTTTGAAACGCATAAACCTAGGACTTTCATCAGCTCAGGCGGATTAGGAACCATGGGCTTCGGCTTCCCAGCGGCCCTCGGAGCTAAAGTTGCCTGTCCCGGATGCGCGGTTGTGGACATAGCGGGTGACGGAAGCTTCAGAATGACTGAACAAGAACTCGCCTGCTCAGTTGTGGAGAAAATTCCGGTGACAGTAGTAGTTCTGAATAACTCGGTGTTAGGGATGGTTGCCCAGTGGCAGAGACTCTTCTATGACAGGAGATATTCCGCTGTGGAATTGGAAAGTGTCCCCGACTTCGTTAAGTTGGCTGAGGC
>JAOUPL010000025.1 GCA_029879825.1 Candidatus Bathyarchaeota archaeon | reverse complement strand
GCGCAGCGCCTAATGTTCTTGCAGCTTCCTCGTATTCCCGTTTGTAGTCCAGTAGCGCTCCAACCATTACCCTAACTACGACGGGATAGGAGAAGGCGAAATGAAGCAGAATAATGAGAAGCCAGCCTGGTGAAACGAGGCTACTTCCGAAGAGGGAAGAAATGCCTTGATTTGGGTCACTCCAGAATAACAGTAGAGAATAACCAAGGGCGACGGTGGGTATGATGAAGGGTATGTCAGCCAACGTGTCTAGACTTCTTGACCATTTAAAACCGCCTCTCGTGATGAACCAAGCAATTGGCAAACCGGCGATAACGTCGATGAATGAAACGAAGACGGCGATGGCGAAGGACGCGTAGATTGCCGATGTTGCCCTAGACATTAGGCTGGAATTTCCAAAAATATCTGCCATGGTGTTCCATTCGAGAACTATCCCGAGAATTGGGGGAATCAAAATTAAGGCGAAGAAGAAGGCGAGGGAACACGCATAGACTAGATAGCGAACACTGGACCTCGAAGACAAGGAATCAAGAAACTTTGTGATATTGGACCCAGCCAAAGTGTTTTTTCCGCCTTGTCTCTCTTTTCACGCCTTTTCAGTCTTCTCCTATTGACTTGCCCTTCTCCCTTAAAATTTATCGTAGTTAGAAATCAGCTAGGCTTACGAATAGAACCTGTATAATAAAAAGTAGGAGAGGAAGCGTGTCTTTTATCAAGCGATGCCGTTTACTTTTTCAAAATCGTATGCGTACATTATTGACAGGCTTCAGAGGCTTTTCTCAGATTTCAGAGATCATTATTATTTACTTTCTTTCTTAGAAATGAAACAATTTTCCAAAAGGTCAATTCGACTCAAAAAACGTCATATATCCCTAGAGTGCTAATCTTTCTATAGTTGATTTAATGAAGGGTTGTGCTGGAAACGACAAGTGAGAAGTGTGTAGAATGCGGCTCTTTCCTCAAAGTGTACGATATTAACTTCCAAACCGGTCGAAAGGTCATGCGATGCGAACAGTGCGGGTTGCTTCACGTCTACAAAAAAGACATTCTCGGTAGATGGCGCATTGTGAGGGCGACGAGACCCATGCCTCATGAAGAAAAACAAAAAGAGGAAAGTTAGCTGAGCACGCTTGCCCCAGGCTTCTTACAGATTTGCTTCAGTATTTCTGGTTTTAAATCCCTGTAATATGTCGCTAAAGAATGACATAAACATCACACAGCAACGCTTATATGTCCCGACCCAACTTCTAAATAACTTTGGCGATCAAATTGCCGAACTAGACTCCACATAAAGATGCAACCCCTAAGTAATGTTAGGGGCAAAGGGTGGAGTGAGCTTTTATCTGCTCGCAATGAAAACCAAACACAGGCCAAATACGCGTTCCAACGCTAAACAGACACCGGAGCAAACCAAGTAAGCCCGACATGTTACGCCGTCTGGCGGATGACCAGGCTTGAGCGCTGAAGAAGGGCGCGGCAAGCAGCGAAATGCCTCGGGTAGCTGCATGCAAGCTTAGATCCGAGGATGCCTGAATGAGACTTCTTGCGACGGACTCCCACGGGACTCCGTTGCGTTCCGTAAGGAACGGGAACTCCCTGAACGGAAATATCTTAGTAAGGGAAGGAAAAGAAACCAACCGGGATTCCCTAAGTAACGTGAGCGAAAGGGGAAAAGTCCAAACCAAACCTCACAGGGAAACCTGAGGGGGATGTAGTGTTGCGGGTCCAGCCGCCTTCTCACCGGCGAAGCCGAAGTGGCCTGGAAAGGCCTGCCAAAGATGGTGAAAGCCCATTAGGCGTAAACCGGAAGGAGATGGGCTGGAGTCCCTGAGTACCATACCCTGGATTCGGTTTGGGAAACTGGGGGTCACCAACCTCCAAGACTAAATACGTCTCAAGACCGATAGCGCACTAGTACGGTGACAGAAAGCTGAAAAGTACCCCGGAAGGGGGGTGAAAAGAGCCTGAAACCAGACGGTTATAGACGTTTGCAGCCCGGAAGGATAGATCCCTCCCAAAGGAACCTGTGGCGACACAGCAGTACGAAGGAGGGGGACCAGGGTTGCAAGTTCCGTCTAGAAACACGGGCCGGGGAGTTCATGGTCGTGGCAAGCTTAAAGGCTGACAAGCCTGTAAGCATAGGGAAACCAACATGCGCGCAACCAGCCAAGCGCTGGTGAGGCGCGGGGTCTGAAAGGGCCCGGAGTCACGGCTTTGACACTAGAAACCGGACGATCTAGCCCTGGGCAGGGCGAAGTCAGGCGAAAGCCTGGTGGAGGCCCGAAGGGGTACTGACGTGCAATTCGTTCCTCAGACCTGGGGCTAGGGGCGAAAGACCAATCTAGTCCGGTGATAGCTAGTTCCCTCCGAAGTGGGTCGCAGCCCAGCCCCAAGCGAGGTAGCCGATGGGGTAGAGCACTGATTGGGAAGTAAGGGGTCGAAAGACCTCCCTTTTCTTTCAAACTCCGAATCCATCGGCGCCGTAGACCTTGGGAGACGGGTTCTGGGGGGTAAGCCCCTAGTCCGAGAGGGGGACAACCCAGACTGAGGTTAAGGCCCCAAAGTGCTGGCTAAGTGTCAAACTGAAAGGCGTCATCAGCCCCAGACAGCGGGGAGGTAGGCTTAGAAGCAGCTATCCTTTAAAGAAAGCGTAACAGCTCACCCGCCGAGGCTGATGGCCCTGAAAATGGACGGGGCTAAGCCAGCCGCCGATACCCCAGAGTGCAGCCTAGCGCTGCAATCCGGTAGGAGGGCGTCCCGACTGGGCGGAAGCCGGGCCGTGAGGTCCGGTGGACCGGTTCGGGATTGCATATCCCGGTGGTAGTAACAGCAAAGAGAAGTGAGAATCTTCTCCGCCGAAAGGGCAAGGGTTCCCCAGCAACGCGTCGTCAGCTGGGGGTAAGTCGGTCCTAAGGCCGATCTTAACTGAGGAGGCCGAAAGGGAAGCCGGTTAAGATTCCGGCACCACGGAGGTACACGCGGCGACGCAAGCCCAACATCTGACGCTTCGGGATAGGCTGAGCAAGGCTGTCGCCTTGTTTAACCGTATAAGCCTGGGGAGTGCCGTAATGGCGAGAACCAGGTGAAAGCGGGAATAGCCGCCCGTTTTAGGGCGGTTCAGCTGATTTCTGGAGCCCTTGAAAAGGATGTTGGGAAGGATCCTCTGTGACCGTACCCAGATCCGACACAGGTGCCCCTAGGCGAGGAACCTAAGGCGTGTCGGGTGCACACCAAGCGAGGGAACTCGGCAAATTAGCCCCGTAACTTCGGGATAAGGGGTGCCTGCGGTTTTGGCTTCGGCTGGGACTGCAGGTCGCAGTGACAAAGGGGTCTCGACTGTTTAATAAAAACACAGGAAGCCGCAAGCCCGAAAGGGTGTGAACGGCTTCTGAATCCTGTCCAGTACAGGTACCTGAAATCTGGGTTCAACCGGACCAAGGGCCTGCAAACGACGGGAGTAACTCTGACTCTCTTAAGGTAGCCAAATGCCTTGTCGGGTAAGTTCCGACGCGCATGAATGGAGCAACGAGGGCCCCGCTGTCCCCGCTTGGTACCCGGTGAACCCACGTAACGTGGACGAACAGTCCACGGACTCCCAGCGGGAAAAGAAGACCCCGTGGAGTTTTACTGCAGCCTGTCGCTGGGATATGGCTGCGGATGCAGAGTGTAGGCGGGAGCCGTTAATCTCAGTCTCTCTGGGGACTGGGGGAGGCGCCAATGGAACACCGCCCTTTCGTGTCCGTGTCTCTTACCGGCGCTTCGGCGCTGGGACAACGGTTGGTGGGCAGTTTGGCTGGGGCGGCACCCCCTTGAAAAAATATCGAGGGGGCCCAAAGGTCGGCTCAGGCGGGACAGAAACCCGCCGCAGAGTGCAAAGGCAAAAGCCGGCCTGACTGGATCCTCCAAAGCAAGGGATCCAGAGGCGAAAGTCTGGCTTAGCGAACATCCAGATCCTCTTTGGTGGGGGTTGGATATGTCAGAAAAATTACCCCGGGGATAACAGGCTCGTCGCGGGCGAGAGTTCACATCGACCCCGCGGCTTGGTACCTCGATGTCGGCTCTTCCTATCCTGGTCCTGCATAAGGGGCCAAGGGTGAGGCTGCTCGCCTATTAAAAGGGAACGTGAGCTGGGTTTAGACCGTCGTGAGACAGGTCGGACTTTATCTGCTGGGAGTGTTGGTCGCCTGAGGGGAAAGGGTTCCCAGTACGAGAGGAACGGAACGTTGTAGCCTATAGTCTACCGGTTGTCCGACAGGGCACTGCCGGGCAGCCACGCTGTCGCGGATAAGAGCTGAAAGCATCTAAGCTCGAAGCCGCTCCCGAAAATAGGCGGCCATTCCATGACACGAGACTTGGCGACAGGCCTCAGTCATGGACGAGGGCCCCCATAGAAGATGGGGTTGATGGAGCCGGGGTGTACGCATCAAGGCTTCGGCCGAGGTGTTTAGCCCGTGGCCCCCAACAGCCCGAGGTGTCGGGCTGAAAAAGTTTCTGGTGTCTGGGCGATTTGGGAACGTGTATGTTGTGGTCTGTGTTTGGTTTGATCTTTATGCTTCTTTTTCTACGGCTGTGAGTTTTCTGAAAAATTGTTGTTTTCAACATTCTGTTGTTATTAGGCTCCGAATATAATGTGATTGTTGAAAGGGAGATAGGGGGCCTAGCGAGGGTGCATGTATTCTTGCTCCAACTGTAGGTTTTAAGTATTCCAACCCTAAACCTTAGGGTTCTGGAGGAACGAAAATTATTGATGGTAACATGGAAAGGGAGGAACAAGTGAATGTATGAATTGAAATTCAATGAAAAGGTATGCGCAACATGTCCAACCTATGATTGTCTCGTTAGGTGCCAGTATATGGACATAGACAAAGACACGGCGAAAGTGGAAATGGAAAAAATGATCAACGGCCAAGACTCCTTCGTTCTACATCAATGTGCAACGTGCTACGCATGCGAAGAATACTGCAAAAGAGGAAACCATCCCTTCTATTTGATCACAGACCTTCAGGAAAAAAAGGGTGTACTTCGGATGCCTAAACCTCTTGTCACGCAGTCAGTCAACCTCGCTATTCCAACAAGAAGGGACATCCAAGAATTCTACGGTGCCACCGAACCAGCAATCTCCCTCTGCCTTTTCCCCGCATATATAGATTCAATACTGGGGAAGCTATTCGAGGATGTCTCCATTATCTTGGGAAGACACTTCTTCTGTCAACTTATGTATCTGCATTTTGGAAACCCTTCCTTAATAAGAGAGAGGCTCCCGGGAATAATAGAGAATATCGCTAGGCACAATTTTAAAGAGGTCATATTCTTCCACGACGAATGCTATTCAACTCTTACTTCATACGCACCAGCTTACGGCATCAAAGTCCCATTCAAACCCATCCATCTCTTCGAGTATCTCTACAACAAGCTAAAAGAACACGAAGATGAGATAAAGCCGCTGAACATAAAGGTAGCATACCAACGCAATTGTTCGTCTCGGCTTGCTCCGAAGAAAGAGCACTTCGTAGACGACATCTTCAGCCTGATAGGAGCGGAGAGAGTTGCAAGAAGATACGACAGGGAAAATGCCCTGTGCTGTGCAGGCGTCATCAGAGGTCAGCAAAGATACGAGCTGTTCGTTGACGTGCAAAAGAGAAACGTAGAAGACATGATGAATGCTGGAGCCGAATACTGCGTGTTCAACTGTCCAGCATGTTTCGATTCTCTATCCGAGGCTGTTGCCAAAAAAGGCATAAAGCCCATCATGATGCACAACCTTTGCAAACTCGCTTTGGGCGAGAAACCAGCAGGATGGAAGTGACTGATATGATTAGGATACACAAATCTCTGGCTGAAATAGTGGGCGAACAGTACGTTTCGAACAGGAAAGAAGAGCTCTACATCTATTCTCAAGATCCAGGGATGATGGAACCCCACGAACCAGACTACGTGGTCATGCCGAAGACAGCAGAGGAGGTACAAAAAATAGTCAAGCTTGCGAACGAGGAGAAAATACCAATAGTTCCAGTGGGGGGCTCATTGAGCTTATCTGGCTTAATCATCCCTCATCGGGGCGGTATTGCGCTGGACCTGAAAAGAATGGACAGAGTGCTGGAGGTAAACGAAAAGAGTAGATACGTTGTTCTAGAAGCCGGTGTCACGACAGGCAAGCTGAAAGCTTACCTAGAGAGAAATCATCCTAGCCTAAGATTCTCAATTCCCGATGCACCACCCTCAGCAACAGTCGTCGGAAATATAGTAATACATGGTCAGGGTCGCTTAACTCAACAATATGGCTTCAATTCTGGCATGGTTACCGGATTAGAAGTTGTATTGCCAACAGGGGAAGTATGCAAAATTGGTTCGTGTTCAGTGGGTCCCTACTGGTTTTCAGTGGCGCCGTTGCCCTATCTAGCTGGGCTCTTTTTAGGATGGTTCGGCACAACAGGAATCATTACAAAGTTGGGTCTTAGCCTTTATCCAAGGAAAAAGATGCGAGACATTGAGATGTTTTTGGTGGAAGATCCAAACCTAGTTCCAGATGTAATACACAGAGTTACCCACACAGAGATGACAGAAGACATATTCATTGGTGCTCAACCGTACCCACCCGTGTTCAAAGACATCATAATGATAGGGATTTGTATTACTGGAGATTCCGAAGAGGAACTCGAGTTCAAGAGGAGAATGATTTGGGATGCAGTCCGCACTCATATCGATAGCAGAGAAGGCGGGTTTATGATGCTGACACCAGATATAAAGCTGCCTCTTTTGGAGATGCCTACGACTGGCACAACAAGATTCGCCGATGTAATGAAGGGCGGCGGATTTGAATATTGCGGACCCATCATTCCAGTTGAAAAATTCCCAGAAGCTTTCAAGAGACTCCTTGAATTATCTTCCAAATACGGGATCACTTATGGTATGACGGGGCGAGTTATCGGAAGAAGCCACTGCATGATGTTCGCCTTCGGATATCCATTCAATCGCGCAGACCCAGATAACATAGAGACAACGAAGAAAGCATTACACGACTCAAACGTAGCTAGCTTGGATATAGGAGGAGTTCCTTGGAAACCTGAAGTCCCTGCACAGAAAATGGTTATGGAGAGAATGGACAAGAATACGCTTGAGCTTATGAAGCGCATAAAAAAGCTTCTGGACCCCAATGGAATCATGAATCCTGGAAACTGGGAGGCGGAATGATGCAAGCCTACGCTAAGCAAATACACAGGTGCTTTAGATGCGGCTACTGCAAGTTCCCAAGCGATTTCACAGACTTTAACTGCCCGTCTTACAGTAGATTCCGACTTGAAACATATTCCACAGGTGGGAGATTGTGGCTCATATGGGCATGGCTAAAGAAAGAAATCGAATGGTCAGAACATTTTGCAGAAATTGTATTTTCGTGTGCAACATGCAGAAACTGCGTTGAGCAATGTCCAATGGGATTTAGCGATGACATCGTTGACTGGATCGTATCGGCAAGGAGCGATATGGTTGAGAAAGGCTTGGCACTACCACATATCAGAGACTTCCTGAACAATATCAGCAAACATGGAAACCCGTGGGGAACAGCGAGAAGTAAGAGAGATGCATGGGCAGAAGGAATAAGGCGATACAAACCAGGCGACGAATACTTTCTCTATGTAGGATGCGTTGGATCCTACGAAGAACGGGGACAGAGAATGGCTAGGAGCTTCGCTGAGTTATTAGACGCGGCAGAAGTGTCCTTTGGAATCCTCGGCGCCGAAGAAGATTGCGATGGAAACGAAGCATATATGCTTGGTGAAATGGGGCTGTTCCAAGAATTAGCTAAGAAGAACGTCCAGAAATTCAAAGAACTTGAAGTGAAAAAGGTAGTTACCCTTTCACCCCATGCATACAACTCCATGAAAAACAAGTATCCCAGATTTGGAGATTTTGAAGTATTTCATTACACACAACTTCTATCGGAAATGATTCAACAAGGCAAGATAGAGCTATCCGAACTCAAGGCCAAGGTTACCTACCACGATCCCTGTTTTCTCGGCAGATACAACGGCATCTACGATATCCCCAGAGAGATTCTGAAAAGCATCCCGGGAATCAAACTCACAGAAATGGAAAGAACCAAAGAAAATTCTTTCTGCTGCGGCGGCGGAAGCGGAAACTTTGTTACAGACCTCCTGGGAGGATCAGAGGAAAATCCCAGCAGAATTAGAGTTAGAGAGGCCCACGAAACTGGCGCCGAGATCTTGGTTGTGGCTTGCCCAAGCTGCATGATGATGCTAGATGATGCAGTAAAAGACGAAGGGTTAGAAGGTGAATTAAGCGTTAAAGGCATCGCTGAACTCGTGAAAGAATCCTCAAAATAGAAGTAGGTCAAGAAACAAATACTTTGATACATTTCAAACACATGCACATAAAATACTTTTTAATTTAGTACAAACTCGTAAGGAAAAACATTTAGAACATAGTCTGTCACGTCGTTGGCTTGTGCGCTTATCCCCCTCCAGCCGGCCTGCGCTGACATAGGAGGTGATCCGGCCGCAGGTTCCCCTACGGCCACCTTGTTACGACTTCTCCCTCCTCGCGGAACCTAGATTCGACGCGGCCAACAAGACCACGCCTCACCCAAACCCCACTTGGATGGAGCGACGGGCGGTGTGTGCAAGGAGCGGGGACGTATTCACCGCGCGATGATGACGCGCGATTACTAGGCATTCCATGTTCACGAGGGCGGGTTGCAGCCCTCGATCCCAACTGAGGCAGGGTTTGGGGATTGCCTCCCTTTTTCAAGGTGGGAACCCATTGT
This sequence comes from Candidatus Bathyarchaeota archaeon, assembly GCA_029879825.1. Taxonomy (GTDB): domain Archaea; phylum Thermoproteota; class Bathyarchaeia; order Bathyarchaeales; family Bathyarchaeaceae; genus JAOUPL01. Next base: position 5,350 of record JAOUPL010000025.1, on the reverse strand, counting down.
CCCTGCCATTGCAGCTCGCGTGTGGCCCGGGGGATTCGGGGCATACTGACCTGCCGTGGCCCGCTCCTTCCTCCGCCTTGTCGGCGGCAGTCCCCTTAGAGTGCCCCTTGGAAAACTTCCTCGGTAGCAACTAAGGGTGCGGGTCTCGATCGTTGCCTGACTTAACAGGACACCTCACGGCACGAACTGGCGACGGCCATGCACCTCCTCTCAGCTTGTCCGGCAAGACCTTCAATCTGGCCTTCATTCTGCTGTCGCCCCCGGTAAGGTTCCCGGCGTTGACTCCAATTGAACCGCAAGCTTCACGCCTTGTGGTGCTCCCCCGCCAATTCCTTTAAGTTTCAGCCTTGCGGCCGTACTCCCCAGGCGGCGGGCTTAACGGCTTCCCTGCGGCACTGAAGTGGCTCGTAGCCACCCCAACACCTAGCCCGCATCGTTTACAGCTGGGACTACCCGGGTATCTAATCCGGTTTGCTCCCCCAGCTTTCGTCCCTCACCGTCGAGCGCGTGCTAGCCGACAGCCTTCGCCACTGGTGGTCCTCTCGGGATTATAGGATTTCACCCCTACCCCGAGAATACCGTCGACCTCTCCCGCCTCCTAGCCTAGTAGTATCTCCCGCGGCTCAACGATTAGGTCGCTGAATTTAACAGGAGACTTGCTAAGCCGGCTACGGACGCTTTAAGCCCAATAATCATCCCTACCACTCGGAGAGCTGGTATTACCGCGGCGGCTGACACCAGACTTGCCCTCTCCTTATTCCCCCGGCTCATTACACCGGGGAAAAGCCATCCTCAGCGGACGGCACTCGGGGTAGCCCCGTCACGCTTTCGCGCATTGCGGAGTTTTCGCGACTGCTGCGCCCCGTAGGGCCTGGGCCCTTGTCTCAGTGCCCATCTCCGGGCTCCCGCTCTCACGGCCCGTACCGGTTATAGGCTTGGTGAGCCGTTGCCCCACCAACAACCTGATCGGGCGCGGCCCCATCCTTAGGCGACGTCGAAAAGCATGGTTTCAACGCCTTTTCGACTAGGAACCATTCCAGGCCTCCTCACCTATCGGATATTAGCCCCAGTTTCCCGGGGTTGTCCCCGTCCTAAGGGTAGGTTAGCCACGTGTTACTGAGCCGTATGCCGCGTCTCTACCATAGCTTAGAGACGCACAACTTGCATGTCTTAGTCCCACCCCGATAGCAGTAGGGTCCGGCAGGATCAACCGGATTTACTGTTTGGAGTTTTAGCCGCAAAACCGGCTGGAATTGGGGATTAGCGCCAAGCCCATCTCGGACCTAAAAGGGTTCAGGTCCTCATCTTTGTCGCCGCAACCGGAGGTCGAACCCATCATTCAGGGGCGTTAGACGCCTTAAACGTCGGGGTTGAAGCCGCCGAGGTTACGGCTTTTGCAATTCATATCGCCAAAATGACACTTGCGGCGATCTTGCAAATATAAGTGTTTCTCCCGAACCTAATTAAGCTTTCTGAAGTGCCAAGAAAAGACAAACACTCATGGTTTTGTTTTTTTCTTAAGATTTCGAGGTGGCGCATGTTTGGCGATAATGTTGTAAATGGAGGGAAAATGTCTATGCTCGATATAGATTTGTGGGTCATAAAGTATAATGGGCGAAGACTTTGGTAAGTTAAAATGCAGGTGAGGGATGTTGAACGAGGTTCTTCTCTTGGCGTGCAAAGAACTGCTCGACGACGCCAAGCTTGGATGCGCAGACTTGGTTTTCAAAGACGTATGCCTAGAAATTCTAGCAAAGGCAAAGCAAGTTCTAACCCATGAACAATTCGAGGAACTATCCTTTTATGCGGCTGAAATAATGAAAGAGAAAATTATCCGCAATCCAAGGAAAAAAGTGGAGATCCAATAGAAGATCTTTCATGTTTCAGAAGCATTCACTTTTCAGTTACATCATGAATTATTCAACGAGTGTGTAGAGGACCCTGATTCCGAAGACAAGGTTCTCCACTGATGTGCAGTCGCCGAATGCCATAAGTGATTTTCAACATTTCGTCCATAGATCCTTTGGTTTTAAAAGGCTGGAACCCATAGCATACGCAGCCTCACTGCGCGCGCAAACGTTAAAAAAGCTAAGTCTCAGTAGGAAACAAAGGAAATGAGAGGATGCACGTTGATTTCACTAGAGTCTGAAATTAATCTTCTTTCCAAGATGGTTGAAATCGACACCGAATCAGTTTCAAAGAAAGGATACAAAAAATGTGCATCGCTAATTGTTGAAGAAGCAGAACGAAACTTTCTAGATGTAGAAATAGTCGATGGCGAAAAAGGTGCCAAAGATGGGCTTTCGCGTCCCAACGTTATCGTAACCCTAGATGCAGGTTCAGACATAACTTTGCTTCTTGAATCACATTTCGACGTTGTTCCGCCTGGACCTAATTGGACGTATCCCCCATTCAAGCTGACAGTTGAAGACGGAAAAGCCTACGGAAGGGGCACCGCAGACAACAAATCAGGTATCGTAGCCGCCATTGGAGCCATGCGACAACTAAGAAAAGAAAAGCTAGACATAAACCTCAAACTTATCGCAGGAGTAGATGAAGAAATCGGCGGAAGATATGGCGCAGACTATGTGCTAAGCGACTACGGATTAAGAGGCGACGCAGCACTAGTCGTTGACACTGGTCCAGAAAGACTTTACCTGGGAGCAAGCGGCATCATCTGGGGAAAAATAACCGTTGAGGGAAAACAAGGACACGCGGGATCCCCTTTCAAAGCAAAAAACGCCATAGAAGAAGCCATGAAAATGCTCGCCGCCCTTGAACCCTACAAGAAAACAGTTGAGAAAAAAGAATCAATTCTGCATGCACCGCCTGATGCTCCGAGACAATTCGTTTGGGGGAGATATACGGTAACAATGATCAAAGCAGGAGAAAAAGAAAACGTAATACCGGGAACATGCGAGGTTCGCTTTGACCGAAGACTTCTACCCGAAGAGCCCATAGAACAAGCTGAAAAGGAATTGAGAGACTTCTTCCAGGAGGCAGTTGAGAAAACCGGTTGTAAGGCATCACTCGAGATCACCAACAAACAACAGGGTTACCAAACATCAAAGGATTTGGTCTTTGTGCAAACAGTTTTGGAAAACATAGAGAAAACAATAGGCCAAAGTCCACCTTTCGCTGCAGAACTGGGAGGAAACGATGGAAGCTTTTTTGCTAAGAATGGGATTCCAGTGGTATGTTACGGAACGATTAGAGCTGATACGTGTTATCATGGTGTGGACGAATTCGTATATCTTGAGGACATAAGAAACACACGAGATTTGCTGGTCAATCTGGGAAAAGTAGCAAGGGAGAAAATAGCATAGTACCCAATATTGAGTGACGTGCGCAAGGAGATACGGACTACTACTGCACGATTTCTGACAGTTGCTTAGTTAACTTAAGAACAGCACATTCGTCTTCCAACCACCACATACATGCGTTCTTGGCAACTTATCGAAACACCTCCCCGTGTTATGAGGGGGGCACCTCTTGCGTAAGCGTCTCATGGGATCAAAGTACACGTCGATCACCATCTTCATTCGCCTCGGCGTCTCTTTCAAGGGAAACTCCTCAAGCCATTCGGTCACTTCTGGGGAGCGAATGAGGTCTGTCAAGCTAATCAAACCTACGAGGCTTCCATTTTCAACTAAGGAAAGATTTTTGATTTTATGTTTGAACATCGGTTTTACAGCGTCTTCAATCTCTTTTTTTTAGATTCCATAAACAAGAGAGGCTTCGACATGATTTCTCCAACTTCTGCCGCTGTTGGTCTCTGCCTGCAACCAAAACTCGTTTCAGCATGTCTCTTTCGGTGACGATTCCAGTAGGCTTTTCTTACGGTTGCGTTGGCTTCTATCGTTATGACTTCTCCGACCATAATGTCCTTAACTTTTAGCGTCACAAGCCACACCAGTTGAATTGTTCTCATCCGATTCCGAGTATGATTTGACTTTCAAAATAAGTTATGAATTTGAAATAGCAATTCGAGAATCCTGGGCACGCGTTTTAGCAGGTTAAATGGAGAGCTGCCACAACTTTTCTAGACTTAACGAGGTGGTTGAAGGTTTCACAAGCTTCTGTTGTCTTCTGGGCTATGAATTCGATTCCCTCAGATTCAACATATCTTCTAGTCTCAGGCGGAACCCTCATTAGTCCTGAGTAGCCGGTACCCACCACAAGCACTTCTGGCTTAACTTCCAAAACGTCTTTTAAATCTTCAACATGGAGTCGGTGGCCTTCCTTCCTCCACCAACCATCCGTAACCTTGTCAGAAAAAACTATCAAGTCAGTGTTGTAACGTTTCCCGTTGATGACGATTCGACCAAAATCGTAGGAGTCAATCATTTCAAAGTTCTCATAAAACTTATGGGACTGACCATTTTTTAGCCTTTCGTGAACTAATAACTTGAAGGATGGATATCGATATATCAAAGATTAGCGTTTTTCTATCTGAGGACTGAAATTTGGCAAGAAGGGTTAGGAGACCCAGACCCTTCGACAGGGCAGAGTGCAAAACCTGCCACCTGAAAGGAAGCGCCTATTGTTGGAGACAGTGTCCCTACAACGCTTGGCGCCAAAGACAAATCGAATGAGAGTGCAAAAATTATCAAAGTTTAACAGAGACTAAACTTCCAAATTTTCATGTGACTTTTCTTCTTCTTCTTCCGTACAAAAAACCAAGGAAAAAACTTACACCAACAATCAATCCAACGGGGAAAAAGGCGCTTACATCGATAACTATTCTAATCCCAGAATAGGGCGACAGGAAAGGAAGTAATATGTAATTGCCAAGAAAAAACGTTACCAAGTTTAAGAAGAGAGCTAAAGTGATGGATTGAATGAGCTTAGTCTTTAGATTCAAATTTTGGATTTTTAGTAAATACCAAAGACCAACCCCCTCAATTACGAAGGTAAATGCAAATACGACTGGGATAACGTAGACATCCATAGGAGAAGTGGGGATAGGATTGTTTGTGGGTGGGAATCTCATGATTTTCCCATATTCCTCCGGTTACCGATGTTTATAATGCTATACTTTAGAACACTGACTGGTAGACGTGGAAAAATAGGCTGCAGGTTACATTTTGTGATTAATAGTAAACAGTATCTTTCACTTTCACCTTTGTCTCTCCGCTTTATGGGTTGTCGTTGCGTCGAGGGTTTTAAATGCGCTTCCATCTGAACTATCTAAAAGGTTAGAGATTTCATGAAACTCCTCGCGCGTCCAAATAGGTCAATTGAAAAATGTAGAAACCCCTGGAACGGAGAATGCAGAAGCACAGACATTGAGGTCTACATCTACTTTAGGGGCAGACGTCTCCCGATCTGCAGAGACTGCTGGACCGAC
>JAOUPL010000068.1 GCA_029879825.1 Candidatus Bathyarchaeota archaeon | reverse complement strand
GCGTCCAAATAGGTCAATTGAAAAATGTAGAAACCCCTGGAACGGAGAATGCAGAAGCACAGACATTGAGGTCTACATCTACTTTAGGGGCAGACGTCTCCCGATCTGCAGAGACTGCTGGACCGACATCGCAGAAAAGGACTTTGAATGGTGAAAAGAATAGATACGCTGAAAATGCCACAGAAGTTATTTTTGCTTCTTTTCTTGGATTTCCCTTTTTTCGATGGCTCTTGAACGAGCTCTCCAAACGTCTTCTTCACCCTTTTCTTTTTTCCAAATTCTGAAGTGACAGGTGTCGTCTCCCATTGGAATTAGCTTTGTGACTTCTATGTTGTAGTCTTTTGCGTTAAAGCTGTCCAAGATTCCCTCCACGATGTACCTTTGAATTCGACAGTCTCTCGCCGTGTAAATGTCCTGATGAGGACACCAGAGGATGTCGAAGGTACACTCTCTATCGCTGATAATCTTAGGGACGTCTGGTGAAGCGTAGGCATTTCGGTTTACCCATGAAGCTAGGAAGGAGATTTTCTCAATTTCCGAGAGTCCCTCAGGTATGGTGGCTGCCTCAAGAATGTCTTTACCAATCTGCCTTCCCACATTTACCAAGGTTTCAAAACAGACCTTCTGTCCTTCTCCGCCAAAGCGTCTCTCCACAGCTTTAACCACTTCTAAAAGGGAGATTGCCATCATCTGTCCCCACCTGAGAACGGAGCGAGGATCATAACCACCCTTGTTCAAGGCTCTTCTGGTGAAACCCTTTTCCGGTTGAGATAAAGGATTATCTTCTTTCATCCTTCCAAATCTCTCCTTCAATCGTTTTTGATTTTTAACCTTGTATTATCAGTTTACCCAGCTTTCAGTTTAACTATTTCATAAGCAAGGCGAGCTGGAAGAGAGGAAGCCACTTTTATTTTGCCGCTTCTGGCATCTCTTATCATGGCCGGCAAATCGTAACCATACTCGTCTCGGCACTTGCTGACCAGTTCCGTCGCTAGCTTGATTCCGTACGAAAAGAAGAGCTTCAATCCGTATTGGGTGACCTTGCCTTTTATGGTCATGCGAGAATAGTCTTCAATCAAGGCAGGAGCCCAGTTCAGATTGTGCTCCCAACATTTCAAATAAAGCTCATAATGCTTGTTCGTCATGTTCTCCAGCGTGAAAGACTTAGCCTTGTTTTTCAGTCCTCCCATGGAAACAAGGAAAAGGGGAACGATTAGGCTTTTGAAGGGCTTCAAATCCTCCACAAGCCTGATTGTGAGCTCAACGTCCTTATCAGTTTCTCCCGGTAAACCTAGAATCAGAGTGCCACAAGGAAGCCAATTATTCCTAGACAAAATTTCGAAGGAATTGACGACCACTTGGGGCCAGTCTTCCGGTTTGAAGGGTTTACATTTTCCAGCCATATGTTTCTTGATCAGTTTGGGACTGCCAGTTTCGATGCCGGTCTGGGCGGCGGTCCAAGGAGCCTTCTCGCCCAAACCTAAAATGTTTGAGATTTCTTCAACAACCTCCGGGGCGTCCAAAACCGAGGAAAGCGCGATGTGACTTAGGCTTGTCATTCTGACGCCTGGATGATTTTGCACGGTTCTGAAAAGGTTGATCACATTCTCCTTGTTAACTCTAAAACCTTTTGCTTTGTACCTCAACACGTCCTCGGCGTGTAGCAATGGTTGTCTGCCAGCCCTAAGGTTTACTTCAACTTCCTTCAAAATGTGCTCAAGGGAAAGGCAACGATATACTTGAAGCGTTGGGACGCAAAAGGCGCATCCCCTTCCACATCCTCGAGCGATTTCAACCAACCCACATATTGTCGGACCCTTAATAATCGATATTTCTTCTTCGGGAACTACTTCTCCATGCACAGTCTCTGGCAGTTTTTCACCGTTCACGGCCTTCTCGAAGATGGATCCTACAACTCTTTCTCCTTCTCCCACGATAACGCAGTCTATCCCGAGTTCTTTTCGGGTTTCTGCACTTTCAAGTTGCCACGCGCCTGGTCCGCCAACCACGATTTTTGGCTTGTACCTCTTTATGGCAGGGTGGCATAGAAGTTCCCTAAACTTGATTGCCATGTATGCCTCTCCACCCAACAGCGCCGTGAAGGAGGAAGTGGCAGGGGCTACACCCAATGGGTCGTTTTCCGCGATTCCAAAGACTTTTGTGTTGGGTCCCACGACCTTGTCCATGTGCTCCGGGTGGGCAACGATCACCTCTTCCCTCTTGAAACCATGATTCAGCAACGTAGCCTCTATTTTCCTTATTCCGCATGAAGCAAACTTAACAGACCCATCTCTGTTCACGTCTACAGAGGGACAGAGCAGAGAAAAGTAGAGTCTATCCGGAATCAGCCCCTTAGGCACGCAGGCGCTGAATCCGAGAAAAAGGCCACCATGGTACTCACTCATCAAGGTGCGATCGGCGGTGAGGACGATTTTGTAGCCATTGTTCGTCATTTGAGTCTCCCGACGGCGATTATGTTGTTATATTACTAATCAAGTAACCTTTAAGATTTTAAATTCAAATGAATCAGGTCATTGCAAACCAAACGGTTAATAGCTATGAATTTGGAAAGGGATCGTAATCACGGCCTTTGAGAAGGAGCCGATTCATGTCTAGGTTCAAGTACGGGAACATTCTATCTTTCAAATTTCTTTCTGGAGCATTAAATAGGGATTTGAAACTGCTTTTCGTCGCAACCTTCGTAGGCGCCTTTGGGGACGGTCTCTACTTTTACATATTGCCGCTTTACGTCCGAGAGCTTGGAGCCAACCCGGTTGAGGTAGGAGCATTCTTCTCTGTAATGTTATTGGCTGCTGCATTCACGCCCCTTCTCGGAGGGTACTTGGCGGATAAATATAATCTAAAGAAGGCTATGATTGCTGGTTGGCTGGTATGGATGCCCGTTCCGATAATTTTTTCTTTAGCAGAAAACTGGGTTCAACTGTTGCCAGGGTCGGTTTTGTATGGGTTTTGGATAGGCCAGCCAGCTTTTAGCGCATACATCGCGTCTTCGGCGGAGAAGGAAAAAATGACGTTAACCTTTACTATTCTTTCGTCTTCTTGGTCGCTTGGATACATCTTCTCCCCGGCCCTAGGAGCGTACCTCTCCGACGCCGTTGGAATACGATGGGTGTTCTACTTGACCTTCATTTTATACGGCACGTGTACAAGCATTCTTTTCTTAATAAGCAGTCAAGGCGTAGCAACACAAACTTCTCAACTTTCATCAACTGCTACTTCGTTCGGGAGGAAGAAATTACTTGTTTGGTCCGCCTTCTTTGCAGTGATTGTGTTTTTTGTGCTTTTGGTTAGGCCTCTTGTTCCTCAAATTCTGAAAGACGAGTTTCATCTCACTGATTCTCTCGTGGGGATTTTAGGGTCCATAACCTTCCTCGGATCAGGAGTGTTGGGGATATGCTTGGGAAGAATAGGGGACAAATGGAAGAAAGCGGGCGCCATTTCTGTCTGCATGATTTTATGCTCTGTTTCGGCCATAATACTCGTCTTATTCAACAACTTCTTCGCCTTGTCCTTAGCATCCTTCTTGATGGGAGCTTCGTATAATATTTTGTCGCTCATAGGAGCAGTGATTAGTCCCATCGCGCCGGAAACATCAAGGGCAAGGTGGATTTCCGTTCCACTTTCGGCAAGCATGTTCGCCGCGTTTCTAGCCCCATATCTAGGAGGCTTGGTATACGCCTCTTCGCCCTTCAACCCCTTCCTAGTCTTCATCGTGGCAACTGCGCTACTATCGGTTTTGGCTCTCACAAAACTGTTTGATGAAGAAACCGAGGAGAACTAGTGTTTAAGTTTCGGTGCCATGCATAGGACGCATGTTGTCAGATCGCCATAGAAGTTTTGTCATTTCTTCTTCTTTTCAAAATCTTCAGCACAACGTACACAACAAAAAACGTATTCCTTTCCATCAATGACCCTTTTGTGAGTTGCAAACACACACCTGTCCACAGGAATCTCCGCGTCACACATTTCACATTTTACGAAGGTTTTCATTTGTTTGCCTCTTTTCTCTTCACATAATCTTTTATGGCTGCGTGCAAGGCGTCGGCGGCTAGATTAGAGCAGTGCATTTTGATTGGGGGGAGACCGCCCAGGCTGTCTGCTACATCGCCCCTAGTGATTCTTAAAGCTTCTTCAATGGTTTTTCCCTTTGCAAGTTCGGTGATCATGCTGCTTGTGGCTATGGCTGCTCCGCAACCAAAGGTTTTGAACTTGACATCCTCCAACCTGTTGTCTTTAACTTTGATGTACACGGTCATGAGGTCGCCGCAAACGGGATTACCAACGGTTCCAACTCCGTCTGCGTCTGGAATTTCACCTACGTTTCGGGGGTTCATGAAATGGTCCATAACTTTTTCGCTGTACATTCATGTCACCTCAACATTTCTTTTGGAGTCAAGGGAGACATTGCCCTCAGTCTCCTTACCACGCCCGGCAACACTTCTAGCACATATTTCACGTCTTCCTCTGAATTTTGTTTGCCCATGGTGAAGACTAAAGAACCATGAGCCTCTTCGTGGGCTAAGCCTATGGCGAGCAATACGTGGGAAGGTTCCAAAGTTTTTGAAGTACATGCCGAACCCGAAGACACTTGAATGCCGAGCATGTCTAGACCTAAGATGAGGGATTCTCCCTCTATATAACTGAATCTGAGGTTGGCATTGTTGGGAAGTCTTTTAGTTGGGTGTCCATTCAGGTAGGAACGCGCAATCTTGTTCAAAGCGCCCTTTATGAGTTTGTCGCGTAGCTGGCTTAATCGTCTGCCTTCGGTCTCCATTTCTTCTTGGGCGATTTCAGCCGCCTTACCCATGCCAACTATGCCGGGTATGTTTTCTGTTCCAGAACGCAGTCCCCTTTCCTGACCGCCGCCCTGCATAACGGGTTGAATTCTTGTTCCCTTTTTGATGTAGAGGGCTCCCATGCCTTTTGGTCCATACATGTCGTTGGAAGAAATTGACAACAGGTCTATGTTTTCTTCTCCAACGTTAATGGGTACCTTTCCTACTGCGGCTACGGCGTCTACGTGAAAATAGATTTGGTTCTCGTGGGCTATTTTCCCTATTTCCCTTATTGGTTGAATTGTTCCGATTTCGCCATTTGCGTACATGACGGATATGAGGATGGTTTTGTCGGTTATTGCATCCTTGAGTTTCTCAGGGTCAACCATGCCTTGTTTGTCCACTGGTATGTAGGTGATTTCGAAGTCCTGTTTTTGAAGATGTTTGCAGATGTTTATCACCGATATGTGTTCGATGGTGGTTGCGATTATGTGGTTTCCCTTGTCCTTGTTTCGGTAGGCAACCCCCTTTATTGCCAGATTGTTGGATTCTGTGCCTCCTGAAGTAAAAATAACTTCTTCTGGTTTCTCTGCTCCTATTAGTCGAGCAACTTTTTCTCTCGACTCCATCAAGGCGTTCTTGGCACTTGCTCCAAAGGAATAGGAAGACGAAGGATTTCCATAGTTCTCCACAAAATACGGTTTCATCGCTTCGAAGACTCTGGGATCTACGGGCATTCCAGCCGCGTGGTCCATATACACTTTTCTCAATTCCTCACCAACTTCCTACTTCACTTTTTTGATAAAAAAATGGAACCGATCCTTCTCTTTGCGTAACTCGAGGAGTTGATGCCCAAGTCTCTTGACTAAACGTTTTATGTCTTCCTCAGCTGCTGGATCATCGGCAATTACCTCTAAAACTTCGCCAATGGCAAGTTTATCAATTTCCTGTCTTGTTCTAAAAACCGGCTCAGGGCAGTATAGACCTATGCAGTCTAGTTCCCGATGGGTTTTGATTTGACCACCCAACTCCAAACCTCTGTGTCAATCCCACTTTTATTGAGTGGCGTTGCTAACCTAAAATGTTAACTCTTCACCAAAACTAAAATGGCTTCGGTCGTATTTATCTATAACGGTGTTATACGAAATGTTTGAAAACCCTTTAATGTAAAAATATAGCTTCTGCATGAGACGTCACCTCATTTCTTCTTGAAAAACAACCAGTTCTTCCTTCCCTTGAAACTCACCAGACAATAATCGCCTCTAAGTTTGTTGCCCTTGATTTCAAAAACTAACTTATCTTCGTTCTTTTCCTTCAAGATGTACTGTCCTTTGTCCCAGATCTCCACGGTGCCCGCGCCATACTCCCCCTCAGGGATTGTTCCCTCAAAGTTTGCATAGTCGAGGGGGTGGTCTTCTACTTG
>JAOUPL010000060.1 GCA_029879825.1 Candidatus Bathyarchaeota archaeon | reverse complement strand
CTGCAGCATCAAACCACCGAATTCAGCGGTCGTCATTACGGCTTCACGACTAAGCTCTAACATGCTCTCTATCCACGGATGCATTTCGGTTGTTCCAATCATCTTGAGAAGCGATTCTACACCAGCGTAGCCGTCTGCTGCTACGAGACGTAGGAAGATGTCGAAGGATTGCTCGATGCCTTCAGGTCGATTTTCCTCCACGGTCATTCCCGCATCTGAGAGTACTTTTGCGGTTTTCTTCACAACCTCAACTATTTCGGGTGCGGGTGGCATAATGCCATTATCTGTGTAGAATGCTACGCGCAGGCTTTCGAGATCAAGTGTCTTAGGCTCACCTAGAGGTGTTGGGATTACTGTCGGGTCGCGCCAGTCTACTCCAGAAATGATTGGAAGCGTCAAGATCAGATCTTCTACGAACCTGGCCATTGGTCCGGTTTGCCACAGCGGGTCCAGCCAGCCGGTAGGATACGGAAAGTGGCCTGTCCTGGGGACTCGCCCTGTGGTCGGCTTGATGCCTACGATGCCACAACAATGGGCTGGCAGACGGATGCTTCCACCCATGTCGTTGCCAAGGCCTAAGGGGGAACCTCCCGACGCGATGATAGCCGCCTCACCACCACTACTTCCACCAGGGGTACGTGCCAGGTCATATGGATTGTTCGTACGCCCATAGACCAGATTATCCGTTTCAAAAGCGAGACCCAACTCTGGCATGTTCGTCTTACCTAAAAGGATGGCCCCAGCGGCACGCATCCGAGCCACGACAGTCGCGTCCTCTGTTGGCACAAAGGAAGCACGTCCCTTAGTACCTCCTGTGCAGATCACGCCCGCCGTCTCTATATTATCCTTTATCGTCATGGGAACGCCATGAAGCGGTCCTTTGACATGCCCTCGCGCGAGAGCGGTGTCGGCTTCGCGAGCTTGAGCACGGGCCGCATCTGCTGTCAATTGTACGATAGCGTTTAGTTTGGGATTCACGTCTTCAATGCGCTGCAGGTACGCGTCTACCACCGCTTCCGAAGAGATCTCTTTGGCACGAATGGCTCGTGCCAGCGAAGCCGCTGATGCATATATTAATTCATCCATTTCTTCTTCCCCTTTGGATAAGCGACCATGTTTATGACGATGGGAGTTGATTATACTTTCGGAGATAAGCCGAACACATACGCACGAATATATGAAATACGAAGATTAGGCTAACACTTTGAGGTTGCGTGCGTGTTCCAAAACGTAGAACCAAAAGTAGCGAATTGTATACGCGCAACGCGTTTAGTCCCGGAAGATTGGGCGTATTCAAGATCTCAGGTCTCGTGCAGCGAGAAAAAGGTTAAAAACAAAATAGAATGACTTTTTCTGTGAAGGGAAAAGACTTGCCGTTCTTGAAGAAACTCAAAAAGAAGACCGAAAAAGTGGCAAAAAAGGGGTTAGATGTCGGAGAAAAGGCTGTAAAGAAAGGTGCCGATCTGGGAAAGAAGGGTGGAAAGAAAGGCGTAGAACTTGGAAAAAAGGGGCTTAAAGAAACCAAGAAAGCTGCCAAGAAGACAAAGAAAAAACTGAAATAGCTACTTTCTGTTCAAGCTACTACTTATTCCTCTTTTTTTCCATATGCCGCGTGCGCCCATTTAACCGTCGTTTTTTGCGAGTACGTCTTATTAAGAGTCACCTGTTTCCATCGCACAGTCCAACACTTTCTGACAGGCCAGGCATTCTCGTGGAATAGGAAAATCCTGACCACGAAGATATGCTTCCATAGCTAAATATCCAAAATGATGAGGGCACCTCGAAGGAGCCTTTTTTTCCATCTTTTTTTCGTCTTCTTGCTCTTGAGGTTGAGTAGAAATCCAGTCCAGTTTGGTATAGCAGTATGGACAAGCGTAGTACTGTTCCTTCGGAGTTTTTGACGCATTAGTCACGATGACGAGCTCTTGAATCTTCTCGTGACATTTCGGATTTGGACAGGTAATTGGTTCGAGTGTCTTTGGCAATTTTATCTCACCGTTGGTTTTCCGATGTTATAATCGTGATTTGTCTAAGGATATAGATTTAATGAAGCCAAAATATGTATCCTGATTTTGTGCGCGCGCACACACGCAACAGACACTGAACGGGTACTCCGGCATATTCAAAACAAGATTCCAAGCACAGAAGGGTCGATGACAGCCATTGCTGCTTCAATGAGGGTTTAACGTATCGCGCACTATTCGCGGACACAAAAAAACTGGGGATTAGGCACGCGCGGCTGCTATTTTAGTCTGGGGGGTATCGCGACTGCTGTCCAAGTTCGCTGAACTCCCTTCAAGGATTGAAACTTCTCTATAATATTTGCAAGAGCATCCATGTTGGCGAATTCGGCATAGGCGATGACGTCGAACTGACCGGTGACAGCATGAGCCATCTTTACTCCTTCAATCATCTTAAGTGCCGCTTCGGTAATCTTCCACAACATGCCAGGATCTGAATTAATGAAAATGTATGCTTCCACGTTAAGCACCGTGTTAAATATGGACCACCTATTTATTCTGTTTTTCTACGCGAGAAAAGAGGGGAGATTAGACCACAAGCGCGTATGCGGTCTACTTCTATTCAGTAAGTGCTTTCGCTGCGTCCTCTGGAGTTATGGCCGGTGCCCAATCGCATTCAGCGGTTTCTTGATACGGCTGATGTATTTTGAGTATCGTCTTTTCGTCTGGGGCGTCAACTATTGAAACCATTTGACAACGCCCAAGCTGTATTTATGCCCCAAAATATGTTGTTCCCTTAGGTGGTGGCTTAGACATCTCTTCGATTGCTATTCTAATGAAATCCGCCATGTTTTCTGGTTTCCATCTGGCGGTTACTACAAAAAGCATGTTTTTCACTCCCACCGACTTTTCAGTTTATCTAATTTTGAATAATAGAGTTTTGTAACAAGAACAAAATATGTGCGTGCAGAGAACAAAACTTTTCTTAGCAGTTGCACAACTCACTATTTGCCTATGAAGAGAGAAGAACCGCTTGAAAAGATGAGAGACCCTGGGGTATCTGAGGCACTTCGCGGGCGCGCAAATATCCAATGCAACTTGAAATAACATATTGGCATTTGAGAAGGAAGTGAGAAAATGAGTGTTTTCGTTGTAGAAACATATGCGGTAGCACCAGAGAAACGAGAGAAGTTCAAGTCATTGATGCAGAGATTGCTCGAATACAAAAAAGAGAATCCAAAGTTGTTCAAAGAAGTGAGATCATGGAAACTCTTCGCTCAGATGTTTGGTGGCATAGCGGGTACATACATTGAAATGTGGAAGTTTGACAGCATGGCAGATCTTGAAAAATGCTGGAAACGAGAAAATAAAGATGAAAGATTCATGAGAATCCATCAAGAGTTTTTGCAAATAATAGACCCGGCTACATTCTCGATGAAAATGTGGAGCTCAGTAATGTAAGTCAAAGGTTTCCGAAAAGAATAGGCGTGCACGTATGGAGAAAAATGCGCGCGCAGGAGGAGGGGTGATAGGAGAAGGATTCAATTCTTGTGTGAACTCTGCGCGCGCATGTCCCCCGAACTTAGAAAGTCCTTCGCTTAGTGGAGTGAGAATTGACGATTTCCTGTAGAAAGCTCTGAGCGGGGGCCATTACGGAAACTTGAATCATGCTTTTTATGGTTCGCAGAGGAGTATGGGTGATTTCAGCGGATGTCTTCAATAGCTTTAGGTTCCATTCGACGGCAGCCAGCTTCTCTTCGATCGGGAAGACGCGGTTTCTTTTCCTTTGGTTCATGGCTCTCTAGCCTCTAAAGCTATATCTTGTATATTTGCATATAAGATATCTATTCCCTAAAAAGAAATATTCCTAAAACGGATATATGCGCGCATTTTTGCACTTTGATGATAATCTTCGCCTTCTCATCTTGTCCAATTTCTGTATCAGCCACAAAGTCATTCGGCAAGAGCTTGTTAGATCTCAACGAACATATTAGTTTGGGATATCCTTAACACTTGACAAGCCTTTTAGGTGAAATTGCTAAAACTACTTGGACACCCGCACTAAGTGAGGAAACGTTTTTTGAACATTCAAAATATGAAACCTCGTGCTTTTGATTTGAGACAGCTAATTAACTCAAAGAAAAAACGAAACGAAAAGACGATTAAGGAATATGCACGCCTCATTTGGCTAATCAACAAATCATGTTAGGAGGGATGATGAATATGCGAAGGTCAAAGCTGGAAATGCATATCGACATCCTCAAAGTTCTGGCTCATCATGGACCGCTGAAGCTGACTCACATCATGTACAAGGCTAACGTAAACTGCAGTGTTCTAAAACAATACTTAGATTTCTTAATCCAACGGAACCTCATTGAAGAACAGACTTGGAGCAAGAAAAGAAACAAAACAAGAGTTGTTTACGCGATCACGGAAAGAGGTAGAACCATACTCAAATACTTCAGAGAACTGAACAGTGCTCTGCAAATAACTGAAGAAGCAAACAGGATCCCAGCATTGCTATATTAAGCCAATGTGTGCGCATTATTGAGGAGTTTTAGCAGGGAAAAGAAGAGGGCCCCACGAAAAGCCCTTGTCACCGAAATCTTTAGCTGCTAAACAGTCTCAGGTCGCCAAGACGTCTTCTGATGTGGGAGTGGGAGGTATGACATACGTCATATTTATATCTTTCTTCACCCACATATAGTTTGGGTACGAAACGCATCAAACCCGATGATTTGAATTGTTGAAACAAACCGTCACCTACACAACCTGTCCGGAATGTGAAAGTAAGAACTTAGTCATGGATATGGAAAGAGGAGAACTAGTTTGCGAAAACTGTGGTCTTGTCATTGAGGAGAACATCTTGCATCAAGGAGCAGAATGGACAGCTTTCACCCAACAAGAAAGAAATTCAAAAGAGAGAGTGGGAGTCCCAACTCGATACTCTCACTTTGACAAAGGCCTATCCACGACTATTCGGGTTGACAGGGATGCTTTTGGTCGTCCGCTATCACCAAAGGTTAAACGTGAGATGTGGCGCCTCAGAAGATGGCAGATCCGATCGAAAGTTCACGCTTCCCAAGACAGAAACCTTATGATGGCCATGGGCGAACTTAGGCGCCTCTCCGAAAAGCTCCACATTCCATCCTCAGTACAAGAAATGGCGGCAGTAATCTATCGGAAAGCCTTAGACAGAGGCATGGTTAAAGGACGCAGCATCCCAGCAATAGTGGCAGGATCCCTTTACGCAGCCTGTAGATTTACCAAAACACCGAGAACTTTGAAAGAACTCGCGGAAACTAGCCTCCGAGAAGAAAAAGAAATCTCAAGAGCCTATCGCCTTATAGTCGAAGATTTGCAAATGGAAATGCCCATTGACGATCCTATGGATTACGCCACAAAAATAGCTGAAAAAGCTGGGGTCTCTAGCGATGTGGAAGGGCTAGCCATCAAAATCATTCGGGACGCCAAAAACAATCATGCAACTATGGGAAAAGACCCATCAGGATTGGCGGCCGCAGCACTCTACATAGCCTCCAGACTCAAAAAAGAAAAAATAACGCAAAAGCGCTTGGCCAAAGCGGCAGGCTCAACCGAAGTCACAGTAAGAAACAGAACAAAAGGCCTAATGAAAAGACTCGACCTTAATATACGCCCGCGTGGAGTAGAAAGATCATGAGCAACAGAAAGTCTGAGACTGGGAAAGAACTCTCTAAGGCCGACACCTATAGTTCTCGAATCGATAAGGCAGGAGGTTTCAGTGAGGTTTGGGAGATAGTCAAGGACACCGTCAAAGACTCTCTAGGCAAACATAGAAGGGGAATGATGCTTTTCTTAGACGATTTGCCTCTTCACCTCGGCGCATATCATCCACTAGGCACGAACAACATGGTCCTTAACAGAACCCTCGTCCAGATCGTCGAATCCGTCACAAAGTCAAAAGGCCTCGTCAACGCATTCGTCTACAGCTTGTTAGTCCATGAATACTTACACGCTTTGGGACACGTATCAGAGGCTGAGGTTCGTTCTCTAGTCTACAGAATCTCAAAGGAATGCTTTGGTGAAGATCATATAGTTACAAAGCTAGCTGAGGAGAGCCCATGGATGCTCTTGAAAGGCGTTCCGCTCAGGGTAATAGAAGCACCCAAAAGCGCCATGGAAATCGTAAAAGACTTCGAAAAACCGAACGAAAGATACATAGTTTGAGAACCCCCAAGTGCGTGAATATGCTGTATGTTTTGTGTAAATTTCTCCGAAACGCGCGGGTGCCTCAGAGGCTTTCAAGCCATTTCCAATCTCTCTATAGACTCTTTATATTCTCAAATAGCGTCTAAGTTTGTGCACGCATTGCAGAAAAGGTTTTTAGGTCAGTATTCCGTATGTCATATTGGGTGAGTTGTATGGAAGAAACAGTCAAAGACCGCGTGGGAAAGGCACTTGAAGAACTGAGACCTCAACTGCAAGCTGACGGGGGAGACATAGAACTCGTAGAAGTAAAGAATGGCATCGTGAAAGTGAAAATGAAGGGAGCATGCGCCGGCTGTCCGATGTCAACTATGACCCTTCAGCGGGGAGTCGAAACCTTTCTCAGGAAAAAAATACCTGAGATAGCTAGGGTCGAGGCGGTTTAGTACTGCACACGCGAAAATGAAGGAAATGAAATGCATCGGTTTTTCTTCTCTAAGAAAGCGTTAGCCAAGGTTCAAGTTGCGGTCACTGTTGCGATCGTAGTAATCGCGGTCGTCGCAGGTCTTGTCTATTACCTTAGTTTGTCAACCCCGGCCACAGACTCCTCGCCAACATCACCTACTAAAGATTTTGAGTGGAGTTTGCTGGTAGATGGATTCGTTCAGCGTCCTCTGAATCTCACCCTCAATGAACTTATTGCAATGCCAAGAAGCACAGTGTACGCTGAACTCTACTGCTTACCAGCTGTAGGATCCTCTGGAGTTCT
>JAOUPL010000058.1 GCA_029879825.1 Candidatus Bathyarchaeota archaeon | reverse complement strand
CCAGACGTAACGGTTTCAGAATCGCTTCCCCTTTCTCCTTTCAGCACTATAATTTAGACACAAATCGATTATAAGTTTTCCGGAACTATCTTCTATATAATCATTCAAAAACGTTTGAAAAAGCTTAAATCACAAAAATGTTGAGGCGAATGCCAGGAGATTAACTGAAGAAAGCATAACCTCTGGATTGAAAGTTTAACCAGCCACTTTTTTCAGCTGACCTCTATACATTTCAACAACTTCTTGGACCGTTGTCGCGTCTTCAGCAGACTTGTCCAGCCGGTAGTTGCCTGTAAAACGTGGAAATCTTATGGCCAGTCCGCTATCCTTCCTGATGACATCCATAGCGCATGCATGAATGGGACTGAGGGTTATTTCGGCGCCCATAGCCTCTATGACGACAGTTGGCTCAAACCAAACGTCTGCCTCGATGGTTGAAATGACCCTAGGGTGTCGATGCGGTATTCGATATTTCTCCATCATTTTAGGAAGTTTCTTAAGATCCTCGTCAGTGAATCCTGTGCCACACTTGGTTACGGTTTTGAACACGTCTTCGTCGGGATCGTAGGCAGCGAGAAGCAGGGCTCCATAGGTTCCAGCTCGTTTCCCCCTGCCATGAAAGGCTCCCACCACGACTAAGTCAACGGTGTCTGTCATTTCGCTTTTATAATCACGCTTATATTTTATCCAGAGCCACCCCCTCGCTCCTGCTTGGTAAACCGAGTCTCCGTTTACTGATTTACAGACCAGCCCTTCGCAACCGTTCTCTACCGCTTTTTCAAAGAACTTCTCCAGCTCCTCCGGATCATCTGTGATAATATGCTCCGACACCTTGACATGATCGGTTTGTTCGATAATCTTCTCAAGATGTTGACGTCTAACAGGGTAGGGCTCTAGGGTTAGGTCCTTTCCATCAACGTAAAGAGCGTCAAACATGAAAAGGGATACAGGATATTCTTCCATGGCTTTCTTAACGCCGTATTTGCGCCTTCGATGCATTAGCTCCTGAAAGGGTTTCATTTCGCCTGTGTCAGGATCTACCGCAACGCATTCCGCCTCGATAATGGCTTCTTTTGCCTTAACATGCTTTCTTGTCAATTCGCTGCCGTCAGGGTACTGGTCAGTAATGTCCTCGAGTCGGCGAGAGAAGAGGATAATTTGGTCCTCCTTTTTGTGGGCTTGTATCCTCTCTCCATCGTACTTATACTCAGCTGTGCATTTGCCTCCAAGCTTTTCAAGGATTTCAGTGGGCGAGCCCAACCGTTCGGCCAACATCGGTCGAATAGGTTCCCCGAGCGAAACCTCAAATTCTTTAATGCTCTCGATCCCTTCCTCTGCAACAGTTTTTGCCACTCTGCCTAAATCAGACGAAATATTATATGAGCGCTCCAAGTATTCGCGAGTTTCTTTTCCGCCGCCAAAAGCTATAGCCAAAGCGTCGAGAACTGTCATGTCGGCGATTCCTAATCTCAGACTGCCTGTGACTGTTCGAACGACATATTTTGCTTCTTTGGGAGAAGCATCTGATAGGAGGCCTGCCAAGAAATTTATCTTGAGGTCCATAGATCCGGCCCCTGTAGACCTTGCCATTTTGTCTAAGGTTTCGTAAACCCTTTCAACGGTCAACGGTTTTGAAAAGAAGGAGACTTGCGTCTTCTTTCTTAGAAACTTCTGGGCTGTTTCACCTAGGTCTCCAGTTTCTCTTATGTCTTCTTCTATTTCTTTTTCGCTGTGGCCCGTTGCTCGGGCAACCGCCCGTATAGCCAGCTTCTCTGCGATTCCGATTTCGATTCCAATGAAGTCTGGATACAATTTTCCTTGCGTTAAGTAGACTACCTTGTCAATCACGTCTTTGGGAGTTTCTTTGAGAAGTCTAACTAGATGGTCGGTCATTTCAAGCCTTTTTGTTGTGGCTTCTATTTTTTCGTAGGCGTCTGCGATGAGGGAATATTCCAAAGAAGGGATTCCTCACATTAATGAAGGCTTGCGGTGATATTAAAGTTAAATGTTGAAGTGCACCCAGGTGAAGAACAAACTTATTTTTTCGCCATCAACATTAATCCGCAAAAAATGTTTATGGCTCCGAGGAATCCTAGGACGCCGATGAAAATGGGGTTAGAAAATGTAAACTCTATGGAGGTTAGAATGTTGATCACGGAGAGGAGGGAAAGCAAGGCGCCAACAGCGATCATCAAACTAGATAAACGTCTACCTATTTTCTCAGATGCCTTAAAAACGTCTAGCGCCTCAACCCCAGTTGTATCTTTATGAAGTGCCTCTTCTCGGCGCCCAAAAGCTGGGGCGGCAACCACGATCTCCTTTCTTTTCTTCCTCTTCTTCGGCATTTCATCCCACGAGTAAGTGTTTAAGTGGAATGGTTAAAAAATATTGCGCGTTGGTGTGGTAACATTCAAAACGCCAGCTAGAATGGAAACCGCGCTGACAAAAATCAGAACGTAGAAAAGAACAGGAGGCGTGACGAGTGGCAGAAGTCCTGTTTCTATCAGATAGGCCAGCAACGCCGCAAAAACCCCTATGCCCAGACTCATTCCTCCAAACGCGACGCGAATGCGATAATGCCCTACCATTGAAAGGTAATATGCCAACAAAGCCAAGACACCTAACCCCGCTCCTAACGTGAGCACGTTCATGCCTATGAACAACAGAAGCATGACCGAAGTAACGATTCCAGCGATAGGGGTGAAAGGATAGAGTGGAACTTTAAACGGTCTCTCCAAATTGGGCTTCTTCTGCCGCAGTTTCATGAGTGAAAGATTTACGAGGGTAAAACCAATAATAAACCCGAAGTCTGTGGCGTATCCCACGAACTGTATAACCCCCGTTGCTGCAAGTGCAATAGTGAAAAGCGAACTTAAAATAACTGCCACATGGGGAACGCCGAAACGTCTATGGATTTTCAAAAAAGCTGTAGGAAAGTATCCGTCTCTACTCAAGGCGTAGGCAACCCTTGATTGGGCGACGATAGATGTATTTAGGGATGATAGAGCCGCAATCATCCCGCCTACAGTAACTAAAATTACTCCAAGCGAACCCATCGTTTGCCCCGCTACATATGCTAGTGGTGAGACTTCTTTGCCAAGAATTTCTGGCGAAACTGCCCTCACCGTCACGTATGCTATCAAAGTATAAACGGCTATCA
Organism: Candidatus Bathyarchaeota archaeon; assembly: GCA_029879825.1. Lineage (GTDB taxonomy): Archaea > Thermoproteota > Bathyarchaeia > Bathyarchaeales > Bathyarchaeaceae > JAOUPL01. The sequence goes on along the minus strand of JAOUPL010000058.1, from coordinate 3,811 downwards.
AGGCTATGGCCGATAAAATTATGGCTCGAGGAATAGTCTTGCTTGGATTCTTAATTTCTGCTTGTGTAACGGCTATGGCTTCCGCTCCTAGATAAACGACAAAAATGTAGGCAGTTGCTTCAGCTATTCCGAGAAAGCCTCTTGGCGCTGACAGCTGAAGTGCGCCTGTTCCCGATCTATATGACCACCCGACTAAAACATATATAGCTAGTATGATTAGCAACACAACCACCATCATGGTTTCAGCGGTTCCAGCCTCTTTCACGCCCCTAATATTGATTACTGTGAAAATGATGATCATAATGATGGCAATTAATGGTACATTGATCGTAGGAACGATGTACGAAACTATGTAGGCAAAACCTACAGAGGATAATGTTGCATAGAATGTATTGCTGATCCATTCAAACCATCCAGTTAGGAAAGCGACTAGGCCACCGTAAGCCACTTTAGCAAAGGTGTATTCGCCCCCAGCGCTAGGAATGGCTGCCCCCAACTCAGCGTAACTACACATTGTGAAAAGGTTTATGATTCCGCACAATGGTAGGGCTATGACAATGGCGGTGCCAGCCAAGGATGTGGCGTGGCCTAGCATAACAAAGACACCTGCGCATATTGCTCCGCCTATTCCGAACATGGTTGCGTGCAAAAGTCCCAGTTCCCGTCTTAAGCCTGATTTGTCCATCATTTTCCTCCATCATTTACATTACTCATAGATCAGAAAAAGCCCACTGATGACAGAAAGTAAATCGAAAATGAGGAGAAGTAACATGTATAGAGGTGCATTCTGTGCAGATGCGTTTAACATTCTTTGGATGTCGAATAAGTTGTAATAAAGTATGTAGGCGAGAATGATCGCTAACACTCCTATTCCGCTTTGAGTTGCACCAACAACCTTTGAGACAATCTTTCTCACTTCCATGGCAAATCACCGGTGTTTAAGTATGGTCCCAGAGGTCAGAAAACAAGAACGGTGTGGATGTTAGAATGCCGTACAAGGAGAAAAGGGAAAGCAAGGCGCCAACTGCGACAATTAAGCCAGATAAAAGTCTGCCCACCTTCTCAGATGCTCTGAAAACGTCTACGCTTCCACCCCCAGTAGTATCTTTATGAAGTGCCTCTTCTCGGCGCCCAAAAGCTGGGGCGGCAACCACGATCTCCTTTCTTTTTCTCCTCTTTTTCGGTATTTTTCCACGAATAAATATTGAAAGGGAATGGTTAAAAAATATTGCGCGTTGGTGTGGTAACATTCAAAACGCCAGCTAGAATGGAAACCGCGCTGACAAAAATCAGAACGTAGAAAAGAACAGGAGGCGTGACGAGTGGCAGAAGTCCTGTTTCTATCAGATAGGCCAGCAACGCCGCAAAAACCCCTATGCCCAGACTCATTCCTCCAAACGCGACGCGAATGCGATAATGCCCTACCATTGAAAGGTAATATGCCAACAAAGCCAAGACACCTAACCCCGCTCCTAACGCCAGCACTCTTGGATCCATGAAGGGCAGTAGCCCGAGTGAAGCAACTATTCCTACGATGGGCGTGAAAGGACACAGTGGAGCTTTAAACGGCCTCTTTAAATGCGGTTTCGTCCTTCTTAGCTTCATCAATGCGAAATTGGTTAGGGAGTACCCTATTATGAATCCGAAACTTGCAGCGTAAGCTGCAAACTCTATAGCTCCTATAGCGGTGAACACCAAAGTAAAGATTGAGGTAACGATGACTGAGATATGAGGAGTCCCGAAACGCCTGTGGACTGCTGACAAAACTTTAGGGAAGTATCCATCCTTACTCATCGAATAAACAACCCTTGACTGGGCCATAATCGCCGTGTTGAGAGACGACATCGCGGCAACTAATCCAGCGATCGTGAGCAATACCGCTCCGACCCAGCCCATGGTCTTCTCCGCCACAAAAGCCAGAGGCGAGGATAGCTCGCCCAGAATCTCTGTTGGAACCATTCCAACCGTGACACATGCAATAATACCGTAGATAGCAATCAACAGCCCCGCGTTTAATAGTAAAGCCCTAGGAATGGTCTTGCCGGGTTCCTTTATTTCACCTTGGGCTACCACTATGTCCTCAGATCCTAAATATATAACAAAAATATAGGCGGTTGCCCCTAACATTCCAAAAACACCCTTTGGCATAAACGGCTGGAAAGCGTCTGCCCCGAAACCATGTTGCAGCCCACTCACCACGTATATTGCTAGTATTACCAGCAACGTCAACCCCAACACAACTGCCGTGGTTCCTGATCCCTTCGCGCCTCTGACATTGATGAGTGTAAAAATAAGGACTATTCCTATTGCGGTTATCGGTATGTTGACTGGGATATAGTATGAAATCATAGTGGCTGAACCTACGGCCATCAACACGGCATAGAACATTTCACTCATCCATTCAAACCACCCGGTAATAAATGCGGGCAGGCCCCCATATGCCACTTTAATGTAAAGGTGTTCGCCTCCAGCTTCAGGCATGGCGGCACCTAACTCGCAAAAGCTAAATATGGTAAACAAGTTTATCACTCCCCCTAAAAGGACCACCACAATAATGGCGGGTCCAGCCATAGCCGCAGCTTGACCCAGCATAACAAAAGCGCCCGCGCCTATAGAAGCTCCAACTCCTAGCATAACCGCATGCAGAAGCCCGAGCTCCCTCCTCAGTTTTGGCTCGCTCATACACTTTCACACTCTATAACTCTAACCGTTCATGGATCAAAAACAATCCGCTAATAATTGAAATGAAGCCAAAGACAAAAAGAAGTAGCATATATATAGGCACGTTCTCCTCTGACATGCTCACTAAGCCCTGAACATTAAAAAAATTGTGATAAAGCATATAGGCGAAGATGACAGCTAGCACACCTATCGCCCCCTGTGCTACGCCAACGATGGCTACCAGGGCTCTCTTAACCCTCATCACAAATCACCTGCGCCTCAGTATAATCCCAGACACCAAATCAAGCACACCGATTGTTAACAATAACCATAGGGATAGCATTCGAAATTTCTCACCTTCAAGTATGCTGACATCCACAAAGCCGAAAAAGACCAAGACAAATACGCCTGTCATCGTGATTCCCACAAATATGAGGAAACCACCCAAGGCCACGGCAAACCTACTCAGCCACTGCGTGCTCCACACCAGCGCTTCATCAACCATCATGCTTCTCCTCTTAAAAGGTCTCATAATGAACCAATTCCTTAATAGACCTTCTTGGTGGAGGGTTTGGCTTCTCAGCTGGAAACCCAACAGGAACGATGGCCACAGGTCTCACGTTCCTCGGCGTGTTAATTACCTTTGCAACTGCATCTTCATGAAATGCTCCCACCCAACAGGTTGCGAGTCCCAAAGCTTGAGCAGCCAAAAGCATATTTTCTGTGGCAGCCGCCGTGTCCTGTAGGCAGTAGAGATTCGCGCCTCGACTCCCGTAGCCCCAGCTTGACCGCTCTATATCGGCGCAAACGACAATGACGACCGGAGCTTCTTCAATGAAGGTTTGGTGTAGTGCAGCATCTGATAGTCTCCGCTTTGTTTCTGTGTTTCTTACTATAACGAATTCCCATGGTTGGATGTTTCCCGCTGATGGCGCCAATCTCGCAGCTTCTATCAACCTTTTAACATCTTCCTCTGAAACTTCTTCGCTTGTATAGGCTCTGACGCTTCTTCTGTTCTTGATCGCCTCGAAGACATCCAAATCTTGTCACCTTTGCTCAGGCTATTCTAACTGCTGTTTCGATGACTATTCCCCGTTCGGTTATGCGGAAGGGAATCAGCCTAGGAGTGTAAATAGTTTTCCTCATTTTC
>JAOUPL010000011.1 GCA_029879825.1 Candidatus Bathyarchaeota archaeon | reverse complement strand
ACGATTGCGCCTACCTCTACCTCAATTGTTTCTTCTTTCTGGTCGAAATAAATAGCGTTTCCTTTGCAGAATTTTTGGCAAAGCCCGCAAACTCCCTTAGTGAAGTGTAAACAATGTTCTTTATCTATAACGTAGGTCTTGGGAACCGCTTGCTGGAATGGTCTGTAAATTGCCTTTCGCGGAAGCAAGTCAACTTCAAATTCACTTGGAACTTTAATGGGACATACTCTTTCACATTCTCCACAAGCCGTGCACTTAGTTGCATCCACAAATCTGGGGCGTTTCTTGATTGAGACCCCGTAGTTGCCAGGTGTTCCTTCGACGGCTGTTGGTTCCGCCATACTAATAATTTTTGTGTTGGGGTGTTGTGAGACAGACACCATTTTTGGTGTAAGAATACACTGGGAGCAGTCGAGGGTTGGAAAGGTTTTGCTGAGTTGAGCCATATGTCCACCGATGCTTGGGCTTCTTTCGACTAAGTATACTTGATAGCCTTTGTCAGCCAGTTCTAAGGAGGTCATTATGCCGGCTATTCCTCCCCCGATTACGAGAACATTCTGGTTTACAGGCATGCTTTTCGGCTCTAGGGGCTCAAGGTATCTGGCTCGTGCCACCGCCCCGCGGATAAGGTCAATCGCCTTGGCTGTTCCTTCTTCTTTGTCGTCGTGAACCCAGCTACATTGTTCCCTGATGTTTGCCATGTCCAAGAAATACTTGTTTAAACCAGCAGATTCTACGGTTTGCCTAAAAGTTTCAAGGTGCATCCGCGGTGAACATGAAGCCACTACTATTCTGTTGAGCCCGTGTTTTTTAATGTCCTCCCGTATCATTTCTTGTCCAGGGTCGCTGCACACATACTCATAGGTTTTCGCAGCCTTCACTCCCTCTAATTTGGAAACGGCTTCTCTAACCTTTTCCACATCCACCGTATCACTTATGTTTCCTCCACAGTGACAAATGTAAACACCGATCTTAGGTTCTTCTTTTTTCATCATTTCAAGCTTCTCCATCGGCATGTGGTTGCTCAGCGTCTGTTTTAGAGTGGTATTAGTGAAACTTTAAACTTTTAAATATCTCGATAAAGAGACGTCAGAGGCATTTTCATCAAGAAAGCACTCATTTATTAGTCACGTTTAGAAGAATTTAATTTCCGTTATGAGGGAGTTCGGCTAGCCTTTGCGCGCAGACATCAAGGTCAGCGGTATCGTTCAAGGCGTGGGCTTTCGTCCCTTTATCTATCGAATTGCCGTAAAGAATGGACTAGTTGGCTACGTGCGAAACCGGGGAGACGCTGTCGTAGAAATAGTTGTTGAAGGCAAGAAAAACAATGTCAGACGGTTTCTTAAAGATTTGAGGGATGAAAAGCCTCCCCTCGCTCGAATCTACGACCTGACAACGAACTATAGTGGAGATGAAGGTGATCTCGAAAAATTTACAATTGTCAAGAGTTCTGAGGAAGCTGAACTCTCCGGATCGGTTATTCCCCCGGACGTTTCGGTTTGCAACGAATGTTTAAAAGAACTTCGCGACCCAAAAAACCAACGTTACGACTATTTTTTCATCACGTGCACGAACTGCGGACCCAGATACACCTTAATCCGGAAGCTTCCTTACGATAGACTAAACACCGCGATGCAAAAATTCCAGATGTGCGACTTCTGCTCCAGAGAATACAAAGATCCGTTAAATCGCAGGTTTCATGCTCAGACAGTAGCGTGTACTGAATGTGGTCCAAAAGCTTATCTAACAACAAATACCGGTGAGCACATGGAATTTGAAGACCCTATTAGAGAAGCAGGAAAGCTTTTGGAAGAGAGATACATTGTTGCGATTAAGGGTAACGGAGGCTTTCACGTTGCTACCGCGACCACTAAGTCACAGCCTATTGCCAGATTGAGAAACGCTAAGTATAGAACTCAAAAACCCTTTGCAATAATGGCTTCTGACTTGGAGACCGTGAAGTCCTTCGCTGAAGTAAGCCCAAGAGAGGCTGAAATTCTGACTTCCTACATTAAGCCAATTGTTCTGCTGAAGAAAAGGGAAGACTATTACCTTTCAGAACTTGTCTCTCCTGGCTTACACAATGTTGGTGTGATGCTTCCCTACACTGGCTTGCACGCAATGCTGTTTGACAATGTAAACGAACCCGCCTTTGTGATGACTAGCGCAAACCCTCCCAACGAACCAATTGTCACGGAAAACGCTGAGGCTATAAAGAAACTTGGTTCGGTGGTCGACTTTTTCCTTTTCCACAACAGAACCATCGCCCATAGGTGCGACGACTCGGTTGTTCGTTTCAATGGTGAAGATTCTAGTATAATTCGTCGATCAAGGGGATATGCTCCTGAACCTATCCACCTGAAACTTTTGGTTAACAAGTGCGCCTTGGGGGTTGGCTCTGAACTCAACGTAACTTCTTGCTTGCTGTTGCGGAACAAAGCGTTCGTTTCACAGCATATAGGGGACGTTGAGAATCTAGAGACGCTCGCATTCCTAAAAAACTCCATAAACCACTTAACAAAATTGACCAACAGCAAAGTTGAAGTCATAGCTTGCGATCTTCATCCAAAATTTACCACGACAAAGCTGGCTCAAGATTTAGGGAACAAACTTGAATGTCAGGTTGTTCCGATTCAGCATCATCACGCTCACATAGCGTCTCTTATGGGCGAATGGGACATCAACGAAATGGTGGGCATAGCTTGCGACGGCTTCGGCTACGGCTCAGACGGCACCGCCTGGGGCGGAGAAATTCTTTACTGCAACCAGGAAGGTTTCCAGCGTCTAGGTCATCTTGAAGAGCAACCCATGGTGGGAGGAGATTTAGCTACGCTATATCCCCTGAGAATGGTTGCTGGAATACTTTGTGGTGAGGCTGATGTTGAAGAATGGTTGCTGTCGAACAGCGACCGGTTTCCCCACGGCAAAAGGGAAGTTGAAGTAATCGTTAAACAGCTGGAAAAAAGATTGGTGCCCAAGACTACGAGTTGCGGAAGAGTGTTAGACGCTGTTTCAGCAATACTTGGTATATGTTACGAGCGCACCTACGAGGGCGAACCAGCGATGAAGTTGGAATGCGTCGCCTTGAAAGGAAAAGATGTGTTAAACTTAACGCCTAGGCTGAAGGGAAATGTTATCGATACAAAACTTCTTGTTCAAGAAATCTTCAATCAGAAGGACAATTATTCCGTCGCCGACTTAGCCTACTCAGCCCAATCCTATCTTGCCAAGAGTTTGGCTTACCTAGCCGTGGAAGAGGCAGAACGACTGAACGTTAACCACATCGGTTTTTCCGGAGGGGTTGCCCACAACGAACATATTACGGCGACCATCAGAAGAGTTGTCGAAGGAAACGGTTTCAAGTTTCTCGTTCATAATAGGGTCCCACCTGGAGATGGAGGGGTTTCCTTTGGTCAAGCTATCGCTGCAGTTTTCCAAAAGCCGTGAACCAGAATCAATTTATTTTGGGCATTCAGTTTATAGGTGATGTTAAATGTGTCTTGCAATCCCGGCTAAAGTCTTGGAAGTTCAAGGAGACGTTGCAAAAGTCGATTTTGGGCAAGGAATTGTCCGGGAAGTAAATGTCCTGCTTGTAGAAGCCCGTGTGGGAGAATACGTTTTGGTTCACGCCGGATACGCCATTCAAGTTATTGACCAAGAGGCGGCCGAGGAAACCCTCCGACTATGGGAAGAAATCCTAAAATATAATGAAAGTTGAGAGGCGTTTCATTTTGGCGCATTTGAAGGAAGTAGTCAAAGCCGAGGAAGGAGAAATCTTCGACATAGAGCTTGAAGCAGACCTTCTGAAAGCCAACGAAGAACTTGCGACGAAAAATAGAGAACTTCTGAGGAAACACGGCGTAATGGCAATTGATGTTATGGGCTCCATTGGATCTGGAAAAACCACCCTAATTGAAAAACTTGTCCAAGCGCTAAAGAAGAAATACAAAATCGCTGTTTTCAAGGGTGATTTAACCACAACCATAGACGCAGAACTCATTGGACGACACGGCATCGAAGTTGTTCCAATCAACACTGGAAAAGAATGCCACCTAGACGCCAATCTGGTGAAAAAAGCTCTCCAAAAAATCAACTTAGAAGACATCGACCTCCTGTTCATCGAAAACGTCGGGAACCTGATCTGTCCAGCCGATTTCCCTCTAGGCTCCGAGAAGCGTGTCGTGGTTATAAGCGTCACAGAGGGCCCTTACATGGTTGTCAAGCACCCCTTCATCTTCATGGACGCTGACGTAGCGGTTATAAACAAGAAGGATTTGGCCCAAGCCATGGGCGTGGACATCAAGAAACTGAAGGCGGATGTCGGGGAGATAAATCCTAACGTAAAGGTTGTAGCGACCAACGGTAGAAGCGGAGAGGGCGTCAAGGAAGTGGTTGATGCACTGGGACTATAACCCAGACTTGAGTGGAGCCAACTGAAAAAATGCATGAATTTTCCATGACAACGCAAATCGTGGAAAACGTTCTTAGAGAGGCTGAAAAACACAATGCAAAGAAGGTTACGGAAGTTCATCTGGTCATAGGAAAACTGACGTTTCTGGGCGCCGAACAGGTTCGTTTCTCCTACAACATCCTGGTGGAGGGCACAATAATGGAGGGTTCAAAGCTCCACATTGAGGAGAAGAACGGCGTTGTCAAATGCTCCAGATGCGGCCATGAAGGAGACTTCATGTACGAAGACAATCCTATATACCATGTTCCAACCCCAACGCTTCGTTGCCCAAAATGCGGAGGAGTGGTCAACATCGTCGGAGGAAGAGAGTGCACGATAAAGAGCATAAAATTAGTCATATAAGAAGGCCAAAACAACATGAGTGAAGAATTGAAATTCAGAGACCCGGCCTTAGCAAAGAAGGTTGCGGATCACATTCGAAACTTGGCACCGTCCCACGAAATAAAATTTTGTCACGTATGCGGAACCCACGAGTGGACTATAACCCACTATGGACTTCGATCCCTTCTTCCCGAAACCGTAGATGTGATTGCTGGACCAGGATGCCCAGTCTGCGTACTGCCCGCAGCCGAAATCGACGAAGCCGTATCCTTGGCTCTAAAAGGCGTAACCGTTGTAATTTTCGGCGACCTCCTTCGAGTTCCTGGCTCTAAGACGTCTCTTCAGGAGGCGAGGGCTTCGGGTGGGGACGTCAGAGTAGTGTATGGCTTAGGAGACGCTGTGAAAATGGCTGAGAAGGAGCCAGACAGGGATTTTGTGTTTTTTGCCATCGGATTTGAAACCACGGCGCCGTCTACTGCCGTTGAAGTTCTAAGCAAGCCCCCTGAAAACCTTAGCTTTCTAGTTTCTCATAGGTTAATTCCTCCAGCCATGGAACTGCTCCTAGGCGTAGGCGACTTGCACATAGACGGCTTTATAGCGCCTGGTCACGTTTCCACCATTATCGGAATGAAGCCATACGAGATATTTCCTAAGGCTTACCGTATGCCCACTGTGGTAGCTGGATTTGAGCCCTTAGACGTTCTCTTCGCCATTTCCATGCTGCTCCAGCAGATAAAAGACCGCGAAGCCAGACTAGAGAATGAGTATAAGCGTTCTGTCACTTGGGAAGGCAACGTCAAGGCACAAAAACTCATGGAGCAAGTGTTCAAAGTGGTTGATGGACACTGGAGAGGACTCGGAAAACTTCCCTTATCAGCGCTGGCATTAAAGGAAGAGTTTGCAACATATGATACAAGAAAAAAGCATGGAGTAAAAATTGAAGGTTCCAGAGACCTGCTACCCGGTTGCCTCTGCCACTTAGTCATGATTGGAAAAATAAAGCCTCCCGAATGCTCTCTTTACATGAAGGTTTGCACGCCTCAAGCTCCAAAAGGAGCGTGTATGGTCTCCATCGAAGGCACATGCAGAATCTGGGCCAGACACAAAGTCACAAAAACCTAGGTCAAAGCAAAATCGTTTTTTAGATGTGAGACGCAGCTAGCAAATTCTTGGAACCGGGTCTCCTATTGGGGGCGCCAAGATTCTTTTTCCACCTACTAGTGTTTCGAGAACAACCTCGCTAAAGTCTTCCTTTGCTTCTCCTATTATTTGGGCGTCTTTGCCTTCCCTTGACTCTCTTAACGCTGCCAATATTTCCTCAGCTTTTTGTGGCACGACTCCTATCACCACCTTACCCTCGTTTCCAACTTCCAAGGGGTCGATGCCCAGAATTTCGCAAGCCGCCTTAACGTCTCCCCGTATCGGTATCTTCTCTTCCCGTATCAATATCCCAACCTTCGACTTTTCACTCCACTCATTCAGCGAGTTGGACAGGCCGCCTCGAGTTGGATCCTTCATGGCAACGATTCCGCCTACATTCAGCAACTTCATTACCAATTTGTTCAGCGGAGCTACATCAGACATGATTTGGCTTCCAAAGTTGTAACCTTCTTGAGCTGACAAAACGGCTAGTCCATGATCTCCCATGGTGCCGGAAACTATGATCTTGTCGCCTTTCCTAAGATTGGAGTCCAGAATCCAGCGCGAATTAAATGGACGGTGCTTCTTCACTTCAACGATGTCCCTTTCTAGTGCTTCGTTGCGTTTTCCTATTCCAGAAGTGTTGATGACGCATCCTCCTAGACTGCTCTTTTCAACAACCTTGGTGTCACCCGTAATGATATACACTCCAGCTTCTCTACATGTTTTTTCCATGCTTTCTAAAATTCTTTCCAGATCTGTTATTGGAAGACCTTCCTCCAACACAAAGCCCGACGTAAGGGCAATGGGCTCGGCCCCCATCATTGCTATGTCATTAACCGTGCCCGCGACAGATAGCCTTCCAATGTCGCCGCCTGGAAAAAATATGGGCTTCACCGCATGGGAATCCGACTTCAGAACTATGTCGTTAATTACCGCTGAGTCGTCAAGGGCTTCCAGCGGAACCTCAGCGCCACTCCCGCCAAAGTGTCTCAGTATATACTTCTTGATTAGATCGTTCATGACGGTTCCGCCAGCACCATGAGCCATAGTTATTCGTTCCATGATCAAGCTCTCCATAGAAACATTGGAGAACGGGCATTCTTAAACACTACCAAGAAAGCGCAAAGTCAGCATTCGATTTGACTTGAAGTTTCTTCTTTCGCCAACCTGTTTTTTGAGTTGTGCAAAGCAACAATTAATAAGGTTTATAACAGTTTGCATTGCCTATTTTACCTCCAAACTGATACAATACGCAGTTGTTTGGGGCAGGGATCAAAAACGCCCATGAAACTGCTCAAAAACGAAACAGAAAACGAACTTACGATAGAGATGATTTTGCACGCAAAGCGATACTCCCTGACTTTAGATAAAACTAGATGCACTGGCTGCGGAATCTGCATGGAAATATGCCCTCGAGAAGCCATTGAAATCAAAAAGACTCCTAAAGTAGATGGTGAAAAGGCAAAGCCTCCTACCATTGATATTAGCGAAGAGAAATGCCATTATTGTGGGATGTGCGCCCCCATTTGTCCCTTCGGAGCACTGGAGGTAAGGATTAACGGAGAATACATTATCCCAGTGATCAATAGTGAAAGCTTTCCTCAACTCATACGTGAAATCGAGGTTGACACAACTAAATGTGATTTGGATTGCGTAGACTGCGAGCAAGCGTGCCCATTAAGCCTCATTAAAGTCAGCGTACGCACTCCCAACGGAAAAGAAGTTACTCATATAGCTTCCAGACCCGACAAAGAAAACCTTAAGGTTGTGGTGGATATAGAAGAGAACTTTTGTCCGTGCTGTCGGTTGTGTGAAGTGAAGTGCCCCGAAGGCACCATTCATGTAGAAAAGATATTTCACGGAAGCCTTCGGATAAACCGTGAAAAATGTCCTGAAGGCTGTACAGATTGTCTTGATGTTTGTCCGATATCTGGAGCCCTGTATCTCTCGGACGACGGAAAAGTGTACGTTAATGAGTTATACTGCGTTTACTGTGGCGTTTGCAAGATCGTTTGCCCAGAAGAGGGAGCCCTTGAGCTTCACAGAACATACATACGCCACACGCCTATTCATTCTGGAGCTTGGAACAAGGCCCTCGAAAAACTTACGTCCACCAAAGTGATGACGAAGGAGTTGCAAACCAAAAGCTTAACGAAAACTCAAGAATCCCTCAAGAAAAGATTTCTATGGAGGAGGAAGTTCTAAGATGTCTCTGGAGCCGCGAATAGGGGTTTTCGTCTGCCATTGCGGCCTCAACATCGCTGGCGTAATAGACGTAAAAGAACTGACCGAGTACGCCCACACACTACCCAACGTGCTAGTAGCCATAGACAACCGCTATACCTGTGCTGATCCTGGGCAAGAGGAAATCAAGAAAGCCATAGAGGAACACAAACTAAACAGAGTTATTGTTGCAGCGTGTTCACCACGCATGCATGAGCCAACCTTCCGAAGATGCATCGCCGAGGCTGGATTAAACCCCTACCTTTTCGAAATGGCAAACATAAGAGAGTTTTCCTCATGGTGCCACCCAAGCACGCCGAAGGAAGCGACTGAAAAGGCTAAGGAAATTGTGAAGATGGCTGTTGCGAAGGCACGGTTGCTTCAAAGCCTCGAAACGATGGAAGTTCCTGTGACGAACAAAGCCCTCATCCTGGGCGGAGGAATCGCTGGAATAAGCGCTGCCCTAGACCTCGCTGACATGGGCTTCAAAGTATACCTCGTTGAGAAGACTGAAAGCATAGGCGGACATATGGCTCAACTAGACAAAACCTTTCCAACCCTCGACTGCTCCATATGCATCGAAGGACCCAAAATGGTGGACGTTTCCCGCCATCCTAATATCGAAATAATATCGTACGCCGACCTCCTCAGCGTTGAAGGTTTCGTAGGAAACTTCAAGGTGAAGATTCGAAAAAACCCTAGGTATGTGATTGATGAGAACTGCACCGGATGCGGTGAGTGTCGAGACGTTTGTCCCATAGAGTTCCCTAACAAATGGGACATGAACATGGGCGTGAGGAAGGCAATTTCGGTTCCCTTCGATCAAGCCGTTCCCCTTGTGTATACCATTAACATGGACTATTGTATTGAATGCTACAAGTGTGTGGATGCCTGTGGCGCACGTCAAGCCATCAACTTTGATCAGAAGCCTGGAGAAGTCGAGCTTGAAGTAGGAACAATCCTCGTTGCAACTGGGTTTGATATTTACACACCCTACGACGACAGTCGATACGGCTACGGCAGATACGACAACGTCATCACCGCCCTAGAATTTGAGAGACTCATTTTAGCAGCAGGACCAACCGGCGGAAAAGTTGTGCGCGCTTCTGATGGAAAAAAGCCTAAAACCGTGGCATTCATTCAATGCGTCGGCTCGAGAGACGTGAACAAGTACGAATATTGCTCAGGATTTTGCTGCATGTACGCCTTGAAAAATTCTATTTTACTCAGGGAAAAATACCACGAGGATGTAGAGACATACATACTATACATGGATATGCGCACTCATTTCAAAGGCTACGAAGAATTCTACAGAAGAGCACGCGAACAAGGAATAAACTTCATTCGAGGACGAGTATCTCAGATTAACGAAAATCCGAAGACAAAAAACCTCCTCATACGCGCAGAAGACACGATGCTTGGAGAACCCATCGAACTAGAAGCAGAGCTTGTGGTTCTATGCACCGCCGCCATTCCAAGCAAGGGAACAGACGAAATGTCCAGAATCCTAAACGTAACCAGAGGAACAGACGGTTTCTTTATGGAAAGCCACCCGAAACTCAAACCTCTAGACACGCCCGCTGACGGAATTTTTCTCGCTGGAGCCTGCCAAGGACCGAAGGACATACCTTACAGCGTATCTCAAGGAAGCGGAGCCGCAGCACGAGCTGCCACCATCCTTTCTCAACCGACTTGGAAAATCGAACCCATCATCGCCGTGGTGGACTCAAACAAATGCCGAAACACCAAAGCGAAATGTGGCATATGTGTGAAAGCATGCCCCTACGGTGCCCCCATGGCCCCAGAGGAAAAGCCTGCTGAGATCAATCCTGCCATGTGTCACGGCTGCGGCACCTGCGTCGCCGAATGCCCATCCGGCGCCATCACACAGATGCACTTCACAGATGCACAAATCTTCGCTCAAATCCGAGCAGCCCTAGAGAAGAATCCCGGAGATAAGATACTGGGCTTTCTCTGCAATTGGTGTAGTTACGCAGGCGCGGACCTCGCTGGAACAAGCCGCTTCGAGTATCCACCCACTCTGCGAGCGATACGGGTCATGTGCTCGGGACGAGTCGATCGCGACTTTATCTTAGAGGCTCTTAGGCTCGGCGCGGGTATGGTGCTAGTAGCCGCCTGTCACCTGCCCTACGACTGCCACTACATTTCAGGGAACGTGAAGATGAAGGCAAGAATGGAAGCCTTGACAAAAATGTTCGAGAAACTGGGGCTCAGCCCTGAAAGATTCAGGGTAGAATACGTATCGGCGGCAGAGGGAGTCAAATTTGCTGATCTCATAAGAGAAATGACTGAGCAAATGGAAACGTTAGGGAAGGAGAAAATCAAAGCAGAAAATGAGAAATTGCGACCTACACTCGAGAGGATGCTTTCAAAAAAGAAGTAATTTTGCAAACGACCTTGAAATCATGCTTCTCTCAGAAATAACTTCACGTTATGCTGACGTTTTGTATTTGAAAGTACCTTTTCGCTAGAAATCGGATTCGTTCAGCGTTCCTTCCATTTTTGCCGATGGCAACACCCTTGTATTTAGGGTTCACGGAGACTACGGCAATTGTTTTTCCGTCTGGGCGCTCGCTTATGCGTATCTCATCTATCTTGGCGGGTTTCAGAGCGTTCCTAATAAATTGGGTGGGATTTTCTGAGTGTTCGATTACTTCATGTTTTTTTCCAGTCATTTTTTCTAGGAGATGGATGTTTTTGCCTCTCCTCCCTATAGCCATTCCTATATTTCCTTCTTTTACGATGAAAATTATTCTGTTGAGATCGTTGTCGACTATGCAGTCTTTCACAGTTGCACCGGTTATGCTTTCGAATAGGGCTATGTAGCGCATCTCTAGACTCGTGAATTTTATTCCGCTAGACATTCTCCGCCTCCGTGAGCTTGAGGATTTCTGAATCACCTGGCTCCCTAATGGTCAAGGCTGAAACCTTAAACGGTTTTCCACATACTGCGCCTAAGTCTATTCTGGTCCCTTTATAAATAGTCACCGGGATGTTAGAAAGCTTACAATAATATTCAATGTCTCCGCGAATTTTCTGCGGACAGTTTGATGCAACGATTATTAACTTAGCTTTTCTTGTCTTAGCGTTGTTTATAGCGTTGTTAGTTCCAAACAGGACCTTTCCGGTTTTCACAGTGGTGACGATGGCCTTGTTTATGTCGATCATTTTGTTTTCTCTCGACCAGCAGTTGACATATAAAGATCCACTAAGCCTGTGCCAATGGGTATGGATTGTCCCACTATAACGTTTTCGGTTACTCCCTTCAGAGGATCGCTTTCCCCTCTGATGGCCGCCTCAACTATGTTTGGAACCGTGATCTCGAAGGCTGCCCTTGCGAGAACGCTAGATTTTTCTCCGCTGATTCCATGTCTCCCTATTTGCCGCACATCGCCGGTTGAGGTCATAATTTCGGCCACCAACATAACATGTCTTATGTCTACGTCGAGACCCTGCTCCTCAAGAACGCCCATGGCTTCTCTGATTATCGCGTTTCTGGCCGCTTCAGCTCCAAGCGTTTTGGCAATTTCATGTATATGGTTAGTGGTTGTCCGTGTAGGATCCACACCGTAAACGTCGAGGATTCTCGGCAAGTTAGAGCCGTCTGTTCGTATAACCCACTCTCCCTCCTCCTCGGTGACAAGAACTCTGCGAATGCCAGGTGCGCCTTTCACGTACTGGTCAGAGATCTTGTCTAGGAGCTTCTTGAGATCTGTTGGTTTATTAGGTTTGATTATCAAGAGACCATTCTTGACTTTTGCTGTATAATTGGGTATGTGCAGCATCTCAGGTAACTCTTCTGCCGTGACACCACGTTCTTCCATCATGCTAGGATTAAGTTTGATGACAACCGCTTCTTGCTCGGGATCTATGTAGGGTTCAGCTTCTACGATGTCCTCTATGTTTGTGCAGATAATGTTACGAGCGATTTCGGTGGCTTTTTCCTTACTTTTTCGATGCTCCTTGTCTAGGTAGATCGCCATTATCGGAGTGGAGGGTGTTCGTCTAGCGTCCACTATTTCGATAAGGCGGGGTAAGCCGAGAGTTACGTTTTGTTCCCGAACCCCAGCATAGTGAAACGTTCGAAGCGTCATCTGGGTGCCAGGCTCGCCGATGGATTGGGCTGCCACAATTCCAACAGCCTCACCAGGCTCGACGAGAGCTCGTTTATAGTTTTCTAAGGTTAAGTTGACCGCTTGATCGACTCCTTCGCGGCTCAATTTGGCTTTCGTTAACTCAGATTTTAACTCTTTCACAAGGAGCGGCGTCAACTGATCTTCAACCTCAAGAAGGCGTTCTCGGATATGTTCTTTGGGTGCGGGTTTATCCTTCTCCATAACAATCTTTACTTGTTCAATAAGACGGCTGACGTTTACAGCTTTTCCATGATCGCTTTTGGCTGGATCAACCCCGTCTTCTCCATATCTGAGTTGAACAATGTCGCCAATCGAGTTTCGAACGGTTCCGTCATACTCAACGCGCAGCTGTTCCAAGGCGTTAATGAGTCGTCTCTGCATGTAACCGCTCTGTTGTGTTCGCACGGCTGTGTCCACTAACCCTTCTCGTCCACCCATGGCGTGGAAGAAATACTCAATGGGATCCAGACCATGCTGATAAGAAGAATACACGAAACCTCGAGCTTTCGGGGAAGGGTCTCCTGCTTTAAAATGTGACAAAGCTCGATTAACGTATCCACGCATGATCCGTTTTCCTCTTACAGACTGTTGGCCAACACAGGCGGCCATTTGACCTATGTTAAGGTTGGATCCACGCGCTCCAGTTCGCGTCATGATTATTCCCGAATTGTCTACCTCAAAGTCTTCATCGGCAACTTGCCCAGCCTTATCTCTAGCCCCGGCTAGTTCGTTCATTACGTAAATTTCAAAGGACTCGTTAAGAGTCTGGCCTGGAAGCCTTGGAAGCGTGCCGTTGCGAAAAGCTACTATTAGTTCTTCTATTCGTTTTTCAAATTTCCCTAGTGTTTTGTTGATTTTCTTTTGAGCAGTTTCAGACAATTCAAGTTCGTCGAAAGAGAAGGTGAAGCCCCGCATGGTAATAAAAAGCTTGAGAAGTTGACATATGCGATTTAGGAACTGCCGTCCAGCTTGGGCGCCGTAATCCTTTATTATCCGGTGAAGTAGACTCTCCGATTGTTCAGCTCCTATGGAACGTCTATCGATCACGCCACACTTTAATTTTCCATCTTTCACAACCACGTAAGCATCGTAAGGACATTCTTCGCAGAGACAAGATGAACAATTGCGGCAAGTGGTCGCCTTCAATACGTAATTTAAATCTTTCGGAAGAAAGAGGCTAAATATCTGTTTTCCAGTCCAAAAAGGCCTGGGTTCCTTGATTTCAGGTTCGGGGAGAGGCCCCTCATAACCCGCCGCTACAAGTAGCCTGCAAACTTCTTCTTTCGTAAGAAAGTTGGATTTTCGGGTTAAAAGATAAGCAGCCGTTATGAAATCTCGAATTGCCCCTATGATGGGACCTCCAAATCTTGGGGAAAGAATTTGATCTTGAACCTGCATAAGGAGACGCGCTTCCGTTTGCGCTTCTTCACTCTGCGGCACATGAAGGTTCATTTCGTCTCCATCAAAATCAGCGTTGTAGGGAGGACAGACGCATAAGTGTAAGCGAAATGTCTTATGCGGTAACACTCTAACATAATGCGCCATGATGGACATCCGGTGAAGAGATGGTTGTCTGTTAAAAATGGCGATGTCGCCATTCCTAAGGTGACGCTCTACGATGAAACCGGGTTCTAAAGCTTCGGCAACTTTTTCTCGTTCAGCAACGAATTCCAATCTAACACGTTTACCGTCTTGTCTCACGACATAAAGGGCGCCGGGATAATTTTCGGGACCATTGATAACCAGCTTCCCCATTGCATCAATATTCCATACAGTAACCTTCTCGGGCATTGAAAGCCTAATGGCAACGTCCAAGGGAACTCCAACTTCGCTGATGTCGAGATCCGGGTCTGGGGAGATCACAGTGCGCGCTGAAAAGTCCACCCTTTTCCCAGAGAGGTTACTTCTAAATCTCCCTTCCTTTCCCTTGAGGCGTTGCGACAAGGTCTTAAGCGCTCTTCCTGAGCGATGTCGGGCAGGAGGAATCCCTGAAGCTTCATTGTTGAAGTACGTAGTTACGTGATACTGTAGAAGTTCAGATAGGTCTTGGATGATGAGCGTTGGAGCCCCTGCCTCCATGTTTTCCTTCAATCGCTGATTGATGCGGATAACGTCAACGAGTTTATGAGTCAAGTCGTCTTCGGACCGGATACCTGATTCTAAGGTTATTGATGGTCTCACATAGACTGGTGGAACCGGAAGAACCTGTAGGACCATCCATTCTGGTCGAGCGCTCTTTGGGTTAAAACCAAACAATTCAAGATCGTCGTCGGGTATTCGTTCAAGTCGCTCTCGAACCATGCTTTGCGTTAATCTTTGCGCCCCTTCCTCTAAAATCTCGTAAAAGGTTGTGGGTTTTGCGAATTCTATTTTAAATTGTTGGGCTCCACAATGGGGGCACTCTTTTTTCTTTGCTTCCTTTAACACTTTTTTGTAAAGTTCGCTAGACACTATTCCCATCAGCATGCGGGTATGCCGAATTCTTTCCCTGATTTTGGCGATTCGGATGTCAGACAGTAAGATACGTCCACAGTTTCTACATGTGGCTTGAAGAAGGTTGTAGATTATTTTGGTGAATTCTATGTGAATGATGGGAACCGCCAATTCTATGTGGCCAAAATGTCCCGGGCATCGTATGGCGGTGTTTCCACAGGTTTTGCATCGTTGTCTGGGTTCAAGTGTTCCTAACCTACCGTCCATGAGCCCTGATGTTATCGGGGCTCCATCTTCATCGTAGGTGTCGGCGGTTTGTATCTCTGCAACAGAAAACCTGCGTATGTCTTGTGGTGAGATTAATCCGAAATAAAGTTCATCTATGACCTTATGAACGGTTTCTTCCATCGCCATTTTCACGCTCTCTCCTTCAATCTGAGGTAGGGGGCTATGCAGAGGCTCATCAGTTCTTGTATAAGCAGCTTGAAGGCGTAGGAAACGATTACTGGAGAAATTTGGGCTTTTTCTTCACAAAGTCGACACATATACCTGCGTTGTTTAATATCATAATATGCGATGAAGCCGCAATTTTCGCACACATACAGAAGGTATTTATCGGATTCCTCAAGCAACCGATCTCTCAGCAGCATGGCGGCGCCGTGTCCAATCAGACAGTCTCTCTCCATCTCGCCAAACCGTAATCCGCCGCCCCTTGCACGTCCCTCGGTCGGTTGCCGAGTCAACATTTGAACTTGTCCTCGGGCCCTTGCGTGAATCTTATCTGCAACCATGTGGTGAAGTTTTTGATAGTATACGATGCCCATGAAAATGTCGGCAACGAATTTTTCACCTGAAACGCCATTGTAAAGAATTTCTCGACCCGTATGGCTGAAGCCCAGCTTGACTAACTCTCTTTTTAATTGTTCTGGCTTCTCATTGGTGAAGGGTGTTCCATCAACGGGTCTACCTCTTGCTGAGGCAACCTTTCCAGCTATGGATTCGAGGAACTGTCCGATGGTCATTCGTGACGGAATTGCATGGGGGTTAATTATGATGTCGGGAACGATGCCTCCTGGGGTGAAGGGCATATCTTCCTGCGGCACAATCATTCCTATAATGCCTTTTTGTCCGTGACGAGAAGCAAATTTGTCGCCCAGTTCAGGGATACGTTGATCACGGACCCTAACCTTCACCAACTTACTTCCTTCACCTGTCTCTGTGATAAAAATGTCGTCCACAACGCCACCCTCAGATTGTCTCACATCAACAGAAGTGTCTCTCATTGTTGGGCCTTTGATTTCAAACTCTTTGTATTCTTCGAGGAATCTAGGTGGACTCGTTCTTCCGATGAGAACGTCGCCGCCAGTTACCTCTGATTCTAGGCTAACAATGCCGTCTGGTTCGAGAAGGCGGTAATATTGTTCGCCTCGATATCCTCTGATCCCCGTCTCTGGTACGACAAATCGGTCTCTAAGGCCGCCTAGGTATTGGCGGCACTCGGCCTCATAAATGCGATAAAATGTGGAGCGTCCCAAACCCCGTTCGATGGAGGCCTTGTTGAAGATGAGGGCGTCTTCCATGTTGTAACCTTCGAAGGATATAATGGCAACAACACAGTTTTGACCTGAAGGCCGAAGGTCGTATCCTATGATATCCATGGGCTTCGTCTTTATCAAGGGTGTTTGCGGGTGGTGTAGAATGTGGGAGCGGGAATCAACTCGATGGAGGAAGTTGGTTACGTTTATGCCTAGAGCTTGTTTAGCCATAGCCGCCTCGTAAGAGTTGCGTGGAGATTGGTTGTGCTCGGGATAGGGTATGATGGAGGCGCATATTCCGAGCATGGTGTAAGAAGCCATCTCGACATGGGTGTGTTCAGGGGTAACTTCATCAAGATTCAGAGCAACAAATACGTTTTCTTCTTCTTCGGCATCAATGTATCCAATTATGCCTTGTTTAATAAGATTCTCCCAAGTCCATTCTTCGGAGCGGATTTTTTCGATGTGCTCTGGCTGTAATTTGGCTACTCCGTTTTCAACTACTATAAGAGGTCGGCGTACACGTCCTTCATCGCAATTAACGTAGATCTCTTCTCTTTCTTCGTAAAGTTTTGAAAAATGAGCAACGTTGATTTCTGTAGATATTTCTCCTTTTCTACGTTTTCTCCTTAATTCATCTACTAACTCCTGTGGCGACATATAATAACCAATGATACAACCGTCCACGAAGACTTTCGCGCCTGAAATTCGTAGGGCCTCATTTGTTTCTTGAACCGGAACCACACCCATTCGATAAAGGGTTTGCTTCATTTTTTCGGGATCTACACTAACGGATGTGCAAGCAGCTAAAGCGAGGTTTTTTACCAAACCGCAGTTTGATCCCTCAGGTGTTTCATTTGGGCACAATCGTCCCCAATGGGTTGGGTGCAGGTCTCTTGCCTCGAAGTTGGGCTGGCTACGACTGAGCGGGGACTGCAATCTTCGTAGGTGGCTTAGGGTGGAGACAGTGTTTGTTCGATCAAGAAGTTGTGTGATGCCAACGCGGCCTCGTCCCCAGTTGCCTGTTGCGAGGGCGTGTTGAAGGCGGTCAGTAATGATTCCGGGACGGACAGCAGCTGAAACCGTGATCATCTGCCGTTTAACGCCCATCCGTTCAAGCTGGTATTTTATGTCTCGGCACAAATTTCTGAAGGCTATTCTAAAAAGATCAGCGAGCAGAGGACCGGCGAGTTTTAAGCGTTTATTCTTGAAGTGGTCTTTGTCGTCTGGGTTTCTTCTTCCAAGCTTCAGTTCGATAACTCGGCAAGCCATTTCTCCGAGGAAAAGCGCTTTTTCTACACGTTTTTCAATGGTTCGGCCAATGTGGGGTAGAAAGTTTCGGTCAATAATGTTCTCGGCTTTTTGGATGCGATATTCTTCTACTTGCCCGTGAGCTACACGGTTTCCGATGTACATTATGGCATCGTTAACGGTGTCAAAGCCCGTGGCCTTTTCAAAGGAAGCTTCAAGCTCGTTTTGCACGATTTTTTCTGGAGAAACCGTTTCGGCGATTTCTTTGTCTGATTCCAGTCCGAGCGCTCGCATTAAGATCATGAAGGGTATTTCTGTGGGAACGCCTGGTATTGAAACGTAGAGGGCCCTATCAGACTTCATTCGTAGCTGAATTCTTGCTCTGAAACCTACTGTAGTAGAGAAGATTTTGGCTTGATAAACGGGTTTTGCTCCGCGCGTGTCGATGTCTACGAGGACACGGTTTGCAGCTAGGTCCTCCATGGCGACAACGACGCGTTCGGAACCGTTAACGATGAAGTAACCGCCTGGGTCGTTTGGGTCCTCTCCGTGTTCAATTAGCTCTTCAGGGGTTAGTTGGGAGAGGATGCAGAGTTTGGACTTTAGCATAACTGGAAGGTCACCTATTAGAACGAGTTCGGGTTCTTGTTCTCTTCCATCGATTATTGGGGTCATTTCTAGGGCAAGGGGTGCAGCATAGGTTAGGCTTCGGAAGCGTGCTTCCATAGGGAAGATTTCGTGTTTTGTTCCATCAACCTCAGTGATGTATGTTCCACTGATTTTTGATTGAGGATCTATTATCCACAGTTGGCCGAGTTTTATGCTGTAGGGCATTTCTGGGATTTCGATGCTGATCTCGCCGGTTTCGTCTATGACTTCTTGGATTCCATGGTCAATGAATTCGTTGTAGGAGTCCAAATGTTGTCTAACTAGGCCTTTTTCTTTAAAGAAGGATTTTTGGAGAAGAAGAAGATCGTCTTGTGAGATTTCCAAATTTGTTTACTTCCTCCATAAACTTATATAATAAAGGGTGAAGATCGAACGGTTTGTTATGGTTCTTTTCAAACTTGGAGTTTCCTCCGCTGGGTCGGCGTCGTCCGACCCGAAAAGCCGGGTCTCCTCAATTGTTTCCAGTTTTGCTTTGGAAACTATCAACTCAGAGGCTAAGATTACTCTTATAAACATTACTATTTTAGAATAAATGAACTCTTTTAGAGGTAGAGGGAAACCTCACAGACCCCATGGTGATTCGTTACCGAAACAGCACAATCGTCGAAAAAGTTGATGGCGCCCTGGCCGGGATTTGAACCCGGTTCCCGTTACATAGCTACTAGCCATATAGAGTCGGGCGGGCTTACTGCACCCGGCACCTTGTTTGCCAAGGAGAGACAGCCGCCTATACTAGACCGGACTATACTACCAGGGCATCCAATTTCCTAAAAGAAAAGAGGCTTCTACTTAAATTTTTCATTTTAGAATGCGATGAAGCGTTTTGTTATGCTTTGACTTGTCGTGATGCTCGGAGCCATAAGGCGCCATAGACTACGATGAAGAAGACCACTACGCTGAATATGATGAGGAGCCACTGCGAGGCTGATTTTGCCATTTCTTCAAACATGGTGCATCTACATTAGAAGGGAGTGATAATGTGCCCTAAAAAGAAAGTTTCGAACACAAAAACGATGAGCAACCTGAAGTATGTAGAAGATGGGCATATTGTAGTTTGCGTAATAGGAAGTAAAGAGTTATTTGCTCAACCGTAGTTTGCGTAGAAACCTGCGTTGTCTAGAATCCTTTTGTTCTTTTTTCTTCGCCATAGTCTCGACTAGAGCGTGAAAAATGGTGTAATTCTCAGATTCAGACAATAGCTGTTCAGTGTCCCTATTTTCTCGCTCCTTTTCCAACTAATCTCGCCCGAACGAAACCACTGCGTGAGCATATTTGAACGATATTTCATTAGGTGGAATATGCTATCATGGGAAATACAGCCAAGACTTCCATGACTCAAACTTCAGATTACAAAACATCAAAAACGAGTTTTATTAGCACTTACAATCGGTTCACAAGATTTCTGATTAGGAGCGTAACCCTCATAACGTTGATACATTCTACTCGACTTGCATTGTCATTCTTACCTGCATGCGCGCGCGCACGAATGTGGAATGTGTAGAAATGCATTCTGGAAAGAAATTCAAATGCAGATATGGATAACATCGCTGGAAAATTGAGGAAGCGAAACAGCATGAGTAACGTTTTTCGTCTTGATTTTTGGGACTTTGTTGCTGTTGAAGCTGAATCTTGTATGTTGCCAGTCATGAAGGGAAGTTTGCATCTGCGATTCATATTGTGAATAAAAAGCTAACCTGCGTATGTGCTATTCATGAACAATACATATTTTAGACCCATATGTGTTAAATATGTCCTCATCCACTAAGTATGTGCATACTGCGCAGGGGATGGCTCATGAGCGAAATTTTGACCCCAATAATTTACCAATTGGGCACTGGGGGAATTGGAGGTTTCCTTCTTGGATTTTTGATTAAAAAAGTCCTTAAGATTGCTCTAATGATAGGAGGTTTTGCCTTAATTTTCTTCTACTTTGCATTTGACAACGTGATAGAAGTCAACTATGCTCAATTATCGGCGCGTGTAGGGGAAATCGCCGCTGGTGCGTCGCAATTTCTTTCTCCGCTTTTGTCGAACATTCCATTTTCGGGCAGTCTTATTCTTGGAGTTATTACAGGTTTTATGTTGAGCTAAATTCGCTTGGACCCTCGGCTTCGCAGGAGCTCGTCAAACTCGCAACGATCCTGATCCTTTTGTTTGTCGTTTGGAAGTTAGGGTCTAAGATCGCCAGTTCGATATTCTGGTTCCTTATTCTAGCGCATTTTATGAGCCTAGTCAATCCATCTTAACATTATTCCGCCTTCTGATTAGAAGACAAAGCGAAACATTCATGTGTCTTATAGAATAGGAATAGGTTCAGGTAAGAAAGATTTGGTCATAATTGACGTTCATGTCCATCCGTTAGTGTCAGAGACTCAGATTCTGGAAGAGATGGACGAGGCTGGAGTAGACCGCAGCATATTGCTGGGCACCGACACGGATCCGCTGGATGTCGATAAGCCTGAGATAAAGGAAA
>JAOUPL010000056.1 GCA_029879825.1 Candidatus Bathyarchaeota archaeon | reverse complement strand
TTTTGTTCTGCTGACATGTATTTCAGTTTCAGTTTTAAATCCTGCAATGTCGATCGGGCATCATTTCTTATGAGTCCCTTACTCATAAGTTCAAAATCTCTTACACGCCTTTTAGACTGCATCAACAACCTCTTAGTCCATATTTTTCTGAAACCTGTTACCGAACTAATTAGCCCTTTTATAGTCGCTTTAGCTTCATCGAACTTCCTTAAAACAAGAAAGCCAAATGAAACCATAAACATGAAAAAGCTCAAAACTAAGAACCTCCACCAAAGATTTCTAAGTTCATAGTTTTTAAGCATGGTGCGCATCCTGTTTTTAGCAGAATGATAAACGGTTCTGTGGTTTATTCCCCTTAGCACGCTACCACAATGAACTATGACGGCAGACGGAACAAGGAGTATCTTATATCCCAGCAATCTTGCTCCCAGGGAAAGGTCGGTATCATCATCGTAAATGAAGTAGTCTGGGTCGAAGCCTCCAACTTCATTGAAAACCTCCCTCCTAACTATGCAACAGCCAGATGACGCAGCCAAAATTTCACGATTCTCTTTGAGTTCATCTTCTTTTAGGCCATAGGTTGCGGCCCATGTTCCCAACGCATCGATAGCTGTACAAACATAGTCTAACCGACGCTCGTCTTTTGCCAACACCACTTTTGCTTGGGCCAAGCCGATGTTTTCGTCGCTTTCCATGACCTTAACTAGCTCCCAAAGCCAATCTTCAACCCTCAATTCCGTGTCGCTATCCAAAAAGACAAGATATCTTCCTTTAGATACTTGTGCCCCAATATTGCAGCCCTCGGCATGTCCCAAGTTCTCATGGTTTTCAACAATTTTTGTGTAGGGACGTGAACCGGACAACTTCTTTATCGACTTAACGCTTCCGTCTGTTGAAGCGTTGTCAACAACGACGATTTCAAAGTTGGGATAATTGGTGGTTGAAATAGATGTCAGGCATCGTTTCAAAATTTCTTTTCCGTTGAAATTCACAATTATAATCGAAACTGAAGGACAACCCTCACCCTTCTCAGACACACTTACCACCAATTATGGAACCTATGGTTTAACTCCGGTTCCCACCCATCTCCATGTTCCTAAACATTGTTGACTAGGCTGACTTAAAGCCTTTTTTGCGTAAAAATTAAATTGGCAAGAGTCGATTCCTACGACGTGTAAGAGACGCGATCGCGATGGAAAGCTACAAATCGCAGCCTTCAGTCACTGTCATAGTTCCCGTGCGAAACGGAGAACCAACTATAGAGCCGTTACTGGAGTCTCTTCAGAGACTAGACTACGACAGAAAAAAAGTAGAAGTAATCGTGGTTGACGGGAACTCAACAGACAAAACTAGGGACATAGTCAAAAAATATCCCGTAAAGCTTGTTGTTGAAAGAAAGAATGGGCTAAACGCTGCAAGAAACACTGGAATAAAGAATAGCAACGGTGAAATTATCGCCTTCACCGATTGCGACTGCGTAGTATCCAGCAACTGGATCACAAAAATCGTTGAGAACTTTAAAGATCCAAAAGTTAGCTGCGTAGGAGGGAGCGCAAAGGGATTTAATGGCGACTTCATTTCTCAATACGCCGACAACAGCTTAGTGCCTTTCATGCCACTCTTCAAGAAGCGAGAAGAACTAAATATGGTAAAGCCGTTTCTGCGTCATCCAGCGGGGTGCAACATGGCTTTTAGACGGAAAGTAGCAGAAGAAGTCGGATTTTTTGATGAGAGTATTCAGTATGGCTTCGATGAAGTTGAATTCACTGAAAGAGTTTGTAGAGCTGGTTACAAGATGGTTTTGGATCCCAACGTTTTTGTTTGGCATAAACATAGGTCAACGCTCAAGGAATTTTTGAAACAAAACTTTCGGTACGGCAGGGGAAGCGGAGTATTGCTTAAAAGGAAAAGGATGAAGGACGCATTTTCCACATGGTCTTTTCTAAGTCTAGTAGGATTCATAACTTGGCTGCTAATAGTTGGGTCGCTGACGTTTCTGACTTTTACAACGAGTTGGGGCATTTTTCCCCTACTGCTGTTCGGATTTACAATTACGCCTTTACTTATCGTGATGACGGTCTACGCTTATAGAGCGCTGGAAAATAAGCGATATGTAGGGGCTATTATATATCCCCTTGTTGATCTCTTCAGAGTACTCTCCTTCTGTTTTGGAGAAATTTACCAGCTTTTCAAAAAAACCCGCAAGCAGACGGCAACATAAGACACGTTTAATCGTCTTTTTCGGTTGTGATTTCAACAATTTTACGTGGTCCCGGATCTTTGGGTCTTTTTAGTTCTAAGATGGACGGCAAGAAAAGAAGGATTATGAAGGCACATAAAGCGAGGATTGAGAAGATTAACACGTATGGAGTTGAAATCGGATTCGAAATCAATTTAACTTCTACTTCACCTTTTTGGTGCAATTCTTAATATAACTTTTTCCGCAAAAAAGGCACATGTGGTTGTCATCTCTTGCATCGTAGAGTGTTTTTGGAAAAAATATGTGATTTCAACATTCTGTTGTTATTGGGATCCAAATAGATCAAGAAAAAAGTGGGAGATCGCAGGAGACATCTTCTTTGCGTTATTCAAATAACAGTTTCCTGTGCCATTGTGAAGCGTTTTTGCCCATGCATGACGCTTCTTTCTAGTAACCTTAGAAACGCATAAGTCCATCAAAGCTTTGGTGCAGATTAACATGTTAAATATGAAGGTTAAGAGCAGTAAAGGTATTAGCCAGTATATTCGCTTCCTTCCGTCCAGATAGGCACCTATACCAACCTCGAAGAAAGGCGCAAAATTCCCCACAGAACTGTAAACTGAAATCGATATCGCAACCCAGAGAATTTCAATCCATGGGGAAGGATTAATCAAACACAAAGTTGCCCCAAGAATCCAAGCCAGTCCGACAAGAATTGGGACAAAATAAACGTTAAGCAGCAGAAACCCATCAATCTTTTCCCTTAACCGCAGATTTTTGCTCTTGACAAGAGGCCATAGGTATCTAAAGGCGCATTGCATATGCCCTTTGGCCCAGCGAGATCGCTGACGCCAATAGGATCGCCAATTCTCGACCGCTTCCTCGTAGCACTCAGCATCATTCACGTATCGAACCTTGTAGCCCGCAAGACAAGCCTTGAAAGTTAGATCTGTGTCTTCGGCAAGCATGCTGGGATCCCAGCCGCCCAGAGATTCTATCAAACTTCGCCTGAATCCTCCCACGGTCCCTCCGAATTGTGGGATGAGTCCTAGACTATCCCGAGCAAATTGGTCCACTCGATAACCTCCGGTTCGTTCCAACGCAACAAGTCTTGTCACCAGCGTGTTAGGCTCGTTCAGGACGGTAACTCTTCCCTGTACGGCTCCAACCTTGGGATCTTTGAAACAGGCTATGAGTTTCTCAAGAATATCTCTCTGAGGATAATAGTCCGCGTCGAAGCAACATACAATTTCTCCTTCAACATATTTCAACCCATGATTCAATGCTGC
This sequence comes from Candidatus Bathyarchaeota archaeon, assembly GCA_029879825.1. Taxonomy (GTDB): domain Archaea; phylum Thermoproteota; class Bathyarchaeia; order Bathyarchaeales; family Bathyarchaeaceae; genus JAOUPL01. Next base: position 3,592 of record JAOUPL010000056.1, on the reverse strand, counting down.
CGGTTTTCCTTTTCCGCCATCCTCTAGGCTCCGATGAACCACTTTTATGTACTCATGTTCTTTGGCAAATTCTTCTGCAATTTCGCTTGTTTGGTCAGTGGACGCGTCGTCTATCACAATAACCTCGAGCTTTTCTTTGGGATAAGTTAACTCGGTCATTCTCTGAAGGATTCGTCCGATCACCTTTTCTTCGTTGCGGGCGGGAATCAGAACTGACACTGTTGGTTGATAAGCCGCATCGTGAGGGTTGTGGTGATGTTGCCCCTTTTCATGATACAGCGCTGTAAGCGTGAAGATATAGTGCCTCGCAAGGTAGGCTGACATGAACATGACCAAAAATACGAAAATCAGATTCAAAACTAAGATCAAATGTTCTTTTCATCCCCTTCATTTCTTTTCTTAGCGGAGGCCAGCATCGATAAACCAAGTGACCAAACAGACACGATCCATATCAAATCAATGATTGGTCCGATAACGACGGTTATGATTTTTAAGGTATCTGCTCCTAAATAAAAAACTGAAGCCGCTCCAAAGGACGACTTGATAAAATGCCATACTAAACCCACGATGTTGCCTGCAACAAGTAAATAGACTTTTCGAAAAAGCTGGCCTTCCAGTGGAAATAGTAGGAAGACAAACAAAAAATTGAAGATGGTGATAGAAATTAGTGCAGGTTCATTGAGTACGTGATGCAGTGAGAAGTAGATGAGAAGCATGATTGTCGCGGTGCCGATGCCCACATACATATGCATGTAATTAGGTCTCACTTTGGGATGCCTAAAGCTCTGCCTATTCATTGCCACTGAAGACACCGTCCATGAATCATTTTTGTCTAGCTTCAGTACCTTGCGTTGAACAGAAAAATTTTGTTGCACATTTGAAAGAAAAATTTTGGCTTTTACGTTGCTCAAAAAACTCGAGCAAGATATTCTGCATTCATAAGCGCTTCAATTATCACAATTTGTATCCGATTTTTCTGAGCAATTCCTTTCTCGCTTTGACATCTTTTTCGGTTTCAATTCCCTTACTTTTTGGGCCGTCGACAACGCCCAGAATTCCTCTGCCTTGTTCTGTCTCTGCCACTATAACCTCTAGGGGATTAGCTGTTGCGGCTTGGATGCTGCAAACTTCAGGCACTTGTTTGATTTTGTCTAGAACGTTGATTGGATAGGCATTCTTCAAGAGAATGATAAAGCAGTGACCGCACCCTAACTTCAAAGCCTGGCGCGACGCCGAGTTCTTCAATTCTTCGTCGTTGCCTTCGCATCTAACTAGGCAGGGTCCGGAGCTTTCGCAAAAGCCTATGCCGAATTTGATGTTTGGAACGGAGTTGATTAACGCTTCGTAGAGATCTTCAACGGTCTTGATGAAGTGGGCCATGCCCAATATCACATTGCATTCCTTGGGAACCTCGATCTTTACGGTTTTAAGTTCCACTCACTTCACCGTCTTATACGTTTGCCTGATTTTCTATTAGAGCGAAGCCTATCAGATAGTATCGTGAACTACTAGTATTTAGTCGCGTCGGATTGCTTGACTTAGTGTCTCAGCGAATTGGTTGAAATTGGCGATGTTGTTAAGAATGGCCGCAATTCTGAAGGAACTCCTTGAAGTTCTCAATATCTCTGTAAGCAACTGTTTAGGGCGAAGATAGAAGGCTCGGAAATATTCGTATACAAGCGAACGCACTTCTTCATAGGGAACAGGAGTCGGCAAATCCCTAGAAATGCAAACTCCGGTTTCCCAATATTTTTCCTCGTCGATAAGTCCTTCAGCCACGAGGTCATTCCATATTTCGATTCCTGTGTGAGCCCCCAAAATATTAACGTCGGGCACATCAATATCCAGTTTATTTGCGAACTGCAAAGTGTTCACAATCTCGCGCCTAGTTTCGTCAGGAGCCCCAACAATGAAGGACCCCACAATTATGTCCACACCAGCCCTTCTAGCCTTACAAATAGCCCTTTCAGACTGTTCTGGAGTAATTCCTTTCTTGTAATAATCCAAGATCCTTTGGTTACCGCTTTCTATCCCAAAGAAGAGACATCTACATCCAGTCTTCACCATTTCCCTAAACATGTCATAGCTGACGTGATCCACACGCGAGTCGCAGAACCATTCAATGTCCATTCCCGCCTTTTTCATTCTTCGGCAAAGCTTTGACACCCTCTTAGCGTTGAGGGTAAAGTTGTCGTCTGCAAAGAGAAATTGTTCATAACCTTCACTTTGCAAGAACTCCAATTCTTCAATTACGTTTTCAACTGACCTTGGCCTCCACATTCCTCGAGCGAATTTCCTGATTCCGCAAAAGCTGCATCTAAAGGGACATCCGCGTGATGAAACGAGGGTGGTAAATTTTTTGGTGTTAACCTTCACTCCAAAGATTGTCGAGGTATATTGAGCACCTGTCAAATTGCGATCTGGAAAGGGAAGCTCGTCCACTTTTTTGATTAACGGTCTGTCCGGAGTTGAGACTATTTTGTCAGCTTTCCTAAAAGTTATGCCTTGAACTCCGTTTAGGTTCTCCTCTTTTTCCAAACACCTTGCAAGTTCAAGGCCGGTGTATTCGCCCTCACCCCTAGCGACGACATCCACGAAAGGATATTTTTTGAGGATTCTCTCAGCGTTGAAAGTTGCGTGATAGTTTCCAAAAACGATTGTAATGTTTGGGTTCTCCGCTTTCACGCGTTCCGCAATTTTTGGCGCTTCCTTCGCAGCGCTAAGTAAAACTGAAAAACCTAGAATGTCTGGATCTTCCTTTCTCACCCAACTTACGGTTTGATCTAGAGAAAATCCTTTTGCCGGTTGATCAAGTATGGAGACGGCAATTCCTTCATTCATTAAAACTCCCGCACAGTATAAGATGCCTAAGGGGGGCCATGCTGTTGGAACCATGTACATGGATTCTGAAGAAGGAGTTGGATTTACAAACGAAAACTTCATTTTTGATCGCATTCAGTCTTTTAGAACATGAATAAAATAAACTTTGCCAAAAGCTGCGAAGTGAGCGATTTAGCTTTTCTTCGAGCAAAATAAGGTTAGACTCCAAAACCTCATCCAATAGGTCTACCTCATCCAACAAAATATCAGTCGAAGAAATACTCGCTGTCATCTTAATATGACTTAAATACTGCAAAAGTTAAGTACTTGTTTCCCTTCTCGAGTAAGTTTTTAAATATTCAGGCTTTTCTATATGCGAAAGGAGTTGAGATATTGAGTAGTGCCAAAGAGTATTATGAAGGGGTTTTTCAACTGCTGAAAAAGCATCACGCTTGGTTTAGATGTGTTATTCCTTTGATAGCAAGTGAAAACGTTCCAAGTCCAGCTGTTCGTGAAGCAATAATAACAGATTTTGGGAATAGATATGCCGAAGGATGGCCTGGAAGCAGAGTTTATGCAGGGTGCACGTATATCGATCAAGTTGAGTTGCTTTGCATAGACCTAGCTAAAAAACTTTTTAACGCAGAGTTTGTTGACGTTAGGCCAATCTCAGGCGTCGTGGCAAACCTTGCTGTTTATACAGCTTTCGCTGAACCAGGGGATTATATGCTTGCCCTATCGATTCCATCTGGCGGCCACATTTCTATGGGCA
>JAOUPL010000055.1 GCA_029879825.1 Candidatus Bathyarchaeota archaeon | reverse complement strand
ATGAACATCGTAGCCAAAGCCGTATGACTGTGAATATGCGCGCGCTAGTTATTTGTTTAACCATGAAGTGAAGGTTAGCGTGCGCATTATGTCGTCATTGAGGTTCTTCGACCTTGAACTCCTTTGAGAGCTCCTCCATAAGCTTCCTCTCCTTGGGAGTCAGTTTCTCAGGAATCCGAACATTAATCTGAACGAGTTCATCTCCTCGGCCGTGGCTGCTTCTTATTCCTTCTCCTCTCAGTCGGAGCATGGTGCCGCACTGTGTTCCAGGAGGGACTTTGACTCTCCTCTCGCTTGTTAGCGTCGGAACTTTTATCTCAGCCCCCAGAGTAGCTTGGGCAAGATTGATATTGGCTTCGTATATGAGGTCAACCCCCCTACGGGCTAGGTATCGGTGAGGTTTGACCCTTATCGTCACGTAGAAGTCCCCGGGTGGGCCACCGTAAGGACCGTCTTCACCTTGTCTTCGAAGAACTAAGTGGTCGCCATTGTCAATGCCGGGTGGTATTCTAACTTGTAGCTGCACTCTCCTTTCCTTGAGCCCATTACCCTTACATGCCTTGCAAGCCTTCTCAGCTGTCTGTCCTCTGCCCATGCACCGGTCACAGGAACCGACCACGATGAATCCCCGCACAGCTTCATGTTCGATTGCTCCTGTGCCCCCGCACTTGGGGCAAGTCACCACATTACTACCAGGCTCGACCCCTGAGCCATTACATCTTCTACATCTCTTCAGCCTAGGCACAGCAACTGCCAACTCAGTGCCGAAGGCTGCCTGCTCCAACGTGATCTCCATCTGAGCCTCCAGATCACGACCGCGAGGAGCCTCGGGTTGACGCCACTGAACGTTGAAACCTCGCCCAAAGATTCGACTGAAGAGATCATCAGCATTGAAGCCGAACTCTGAAAAAACATCTTGGAATGTTCTGCGGTTGAAGATGTCCTCCTGCGTATATTGCCTCTTAATTCCTTCTAAGCCTCGAGTATCATACTGCTCCCTCTTCTCAGGGTCGGAAAGAACGGCGTATGCCTCTGATACTTCCTTGAATCTCTCTTCGGCGTCAGGTCTCTTGTTCCTATCAGGGTGAAATTTGAAGGCGAGCTTACGGAATGCGCGTTTGATATCATCTTGGGACGCATCCCGACTGACCCCTAGAAGATCATAGTAATCTAGTTTGCTCGCCAACTAAACCATCACGTAGCCTAGTAGAATAGACGGAAGTGAGAAAAAGTGTTACTCTTTCTCCTCGTCCACAACCTTGTACTCTGCTTCGACGGTTTTCTTTTCCTGCTGCTCTTCTCCAGGCGATGGTGCCTCCTGATTTGCTTGTTGCTGAGCTCTTTGAGATGCTGCCTGCTGGTAGACTGTCGCGCCTGCCTCTTGAACCAATCTTCTCAGCTCCTCGACCTTTGTGCCGATCTCAGCTAGGCCTCCAGTCTTCTGTGCATCTTTTAGCGCTTGAAGGGCTTCTTGGACCTTCAGCTTTTGTTCTTGGGTAAGCTTGTCTCCAATCTCGCCAAGTGTCTTCTCAGTCGTGTAGATGAGTGAGTCGGCAGTGTTTCGCATCTCAGCCTCTTCTTTGGAGCGCTTGTCTTGCTCGGCGAATTGCTCCGCCTCTCTCACCATTCGATTCTTCTCTGCTTGGCTGAGCTTGGTTGAAGCCGTTATCTTGATTCCCATCTGTTTGCCCGTGCCCAAGTCCTTCGCTGAAACGTTGAGGACACCATCTGCATTGATGTCGAATGTCACCTCAACCTGCGGGACGCCTCGAGGTGCAGGCGGAATGCCTGTGAGGTCGAACTGACCCAGGCTGATGTTGTCCTTAGCCATGGTGCGTTCCCCTTGTAGTACACGTATGGTGACAGCCGTTTGAAAATCAGCAGCCGTCGTGAAGGTTTGGCTTTGCTTAGCCGGTATTGTCGTGTTCCGCTCGATGACCCGGGTTAAGACGCCTCCTAGAGTTTCTACCCCGAGAGAAAGTGGGGTTACGTCGAGGAGTACTATGTCTGAGATCTCCCCTGTGAGGACTGCTCCTTGAATAGCTGCGCCTATGGCAACGCATTCCATCGGGTCAATACCCCTCTCAGGCTTCTTGCCTATTACATCCTCGATGAATTGTTGAACAAGCGGCATCTTCGTCTGTCCACCCATGAGAATTATCTTGTCGATTTGTACAGGGTTCAGCTTTGCGTCCGATAAGGTTTTCAGGATAGGCTCCCTAATCCGCTCAACTATAGGTCTGGTCAGCTGCTCAAGTTTAGCTCTCGTCAAAGTCGTGTGTAGATTCTTTGGACCTGCAGTGTCAGTGGCAATGTAGGGCAGATTAATGTCTGTTGTTATTAGGTTTGATAGTTCGATTTTGGCCTGTTCGGCCGCATCCTTCAAGCGAGCCATAGCTTTCATGTCTCGCGCGAGGTCGATTCCCGTTTCGCGTTTGAACTCAGAGATCAAATAATCCATGACCGCCTGGTCGAGGTCCGTTCCACCAGTTTTAGTGTCTCCGCTGGTGGCCAAAACCTCGAAGACGCCTCCACCGAAGTCCATCACCGTCGTGTCGTTTGTGCCACCGCCGAAACTGAAGACTAGAATCTTCAGTTCTTGGCCAGCCTTGTCTAAACCATAAGCGAGGGCTGCAGCTGTCGGTTCGTTAACGATTCTTGTTACTTTCAGCCCTGCAATCTCGCCAGCGTCTATCGTCGCCTGACGTTGATTATCATTGAAATGCGCTGGAACGGTTATTACTGCCTTGGTAATTTTCTCACCAAGATAGGTTTCAGAATCGCGCAGAATCTTCTGTAGGATAAAAGCCGAGATCTGTTGTGGTGAGTATTCCTTCCCGAAAACTTTAGCTTTATAGTCTGTCCCCATTTGTCGCTTGATCTCGCGTATCGTACCCTCGGGGTTAGTAATGGCCTGTCTTCTTGCGGGTTCTCCAATAAGTAGCTGTCCATCTCTAGTAAGAGCGACAACAGACGGAAACATTTTCCCCGCCACGGTCGGTCCTTCGGCGCTCGGAATTATGGCTGGTTTTCCTCCTATTACCACGGCCGCGGCAGAATTCGTGGTGCCGAGGTCGATTCCTAATATTCTTTCTCTTTTTTCGTTGCTCATTTTTCATTCACCTTTTGAACTCTGATGGGGCGCGGATTGCATGCTACTTTCACCATGCTAGGTCTGAGCACTTTGTCGTTTAGGAGGTAGCCCTTTCTAACCTCCTCTATTACTGTTCCCTCAGGCTGGTTGCATGTCTCAACTTCCTGCACAGCTTCATGTATGTGCGGGTCGAAAGGTTTTCCAACGGCGTCTATTGGGCATAGTCCCTCACAATTGAGTACTTTCCAGAGTTTCTTTGTTACCATCTCTGTCCCTTCTAGGAGACTGCCATTCCTATCTTTTCTCGCCTCTTCTAGGGCAAGATCGAGTTCTTCGGCAACAGGTACCAGTTGCAGGATGAGCTTCTCCTTTTCCATGGCCACTCCTTCATCAATACGCTTTTGCATGTGTTTCTGCAGGTTTTCAAGGTCAGCTCTGGCGTATTTGAGTTGGTTGAGGTATGTCTCCTCTATTTTTGTCTTTTCCTTGAGCGAAGCCTCGAGTTCTGTCACATTTTTCGTGCAGATCTCTTCTTTTTCACCGTCGGCTTCCTTCTTATCATGCTTGGGAGGCAAATTTTCTCATCTTCGGACTCAGCCTATGATATTCTTACGGGTATGCATGCATAAATAAATTTTCTTGTTGTACGAAGCCATCTAGCGCGCGCATTTCTATGAACCAATTGCATCACTTTATAGTAGGGTGCATTTCATAACCAGAAAAATAGGGGTTTGCGAGAGGGGAATTGGAGACATCTCCATTTATTACGAGGCTAGGGCAACCGCGCATCGATTTTTCCTGATCCCGTAGCGTTTCAATTATGGAGATATGCCATAGAAAAATGGGGGTTAGCGGGGGAAATGTCTGTAGGAATTTGCTGGTGTTGGGTGATCTCTCCATTTGTCCGCGCGCGCTGGAGGCATTCCTCAATAGCCGCCAGGCATTCCACCTGGACCGCCAGGAGGAGCCTTGGTCTTTCCGCCAGATATTACATCGTCAATCCTCAAAATCATAGTTGATGCCTCTGCGGCTGATTTTATTGCTTGTTCCTTAACGCTCAACGGTTCAATAACCCCTCTCTCGTACATATTAACAACTTTGCCTGCGAAAACGTCGACACCCATCGAGTGTCCTTTGGGTTTCTCGTGGGCTGACCTCAGTTCAACCATGATGTCAATTTGTTCTAAACCAGCATTCTCAGCTAATGTCTTAGGAATTGCTTCCAAGGATTTCGCAAAAGCCTCGACTGCCAGTTGTTCTCTCCCGCCGATCTGGACTGCATACTCGCGTAGTTTCTTAGCCACCTCAGTTTCTACGGCTCCGCCACCCACAACGACCTTGTTCTTAGCGAATATATCAGCAACAACTGACAAAGCATCGTGCATAACACGTTCAGCTTCGTCTACCATCCGTTGTAAACCTGCACGTATCAGGATCGAAACAGATTTTGGGTTCTTACACCCTTCAACGAAGACCATCTTGTCATCGCCGATCTTTCGTTCCTCAACAAGCTCAGCATAACCCAAATCTTCCGGTTTCAAATCAGACAGGTTTGTTATAACCTTTCCAGCGGTTGCTCTTGAGAGCTTTTCCATGTCAGACTCTTTTGTGCGTCTAACCGTTAGTATGCCTTCCTTGGCCAGGAAATGTTGGGCCATGTCGTCGATGCCCTTCTGGCAAATCAAGACATTAGCTTTTGCTTTCTTGACTTTCTCAACCATCCCCTTGAGCATGTTGGTCTCCTTGTCAAGGAACGCCTTTATCTGAGTTGGGTCTCTTATTCTAATCTCAGCGCTAACCTCTGTCTTCTCAACTTCAAACGGTGTATTTACAAGGGCAATTTGGGCCTGTTTCAGGCTTTTGGGCATGCCTGAGTGGGCGACTTCCTTGTCTAGTATTATGCCGCTTACAAGCTCTGTGTCTTGAAGGCTTTTGCCTTCTTTCTTTACGATCTGGACGTTGTCGATGTCAACGACCCACTTGTCTCCACGTTTTTCAGCTATTTGCTTAACTGCGTCAACAGCGATGTCAGCAAAGTGTTCGCGTGCTGTACCTACAGCCTTGCTTCCCATCGAAGTGACAGCAACCTTCTTCAGCGTTTCTCTGTCATCCAAATCTACGGTAATTCCCATCTTGTCCAGTACTTCCATAGCTCTTTGAGCTGCTTTTCTATATCCGCTTACGATTAATGTTGGATGAATATTCTGTTCTAGCAGTTCTTCAGCCTCTTTTAGCAGTTCTCCTGATAGAACCACAGCAGTGGTTGTTCCATCTCCCACCATGTCGTCTTGGGTTTTAGCGACTTCAACGATCATCTTTGCTGCTGGATGTTGGACATCTATCTCATCAAGTATTGCCGCACCATCATTGGTGATTGTTATATCGCCTATGCCGCTCACCAACATTTTGTCCATGCCACGCGGCCCCAGCGTGGATCTAATCGCCTCAGCGATGACCTTGGCAGCCATAATATTGTTTCTCTGCGCTTCTCTTCCCCTACTTCGACCAGTTCCCTCCTTTAGTATAAGTACTGGTTCACCGCTTTGGGTTTGCGTTAAATACGCCACGTTATTTCCTCCTCATCTTTTAAGTAATCAAGCATGATGAAAGTGCCAGTCCCCTTTATACTTTTTTCAGCAATCGCTTGAGCTTGGAAGTTTCTTCTATAGGGTTTTTTATTTTCCTGAAATAGCCCACTTTGGCACTTTAGGAGACACTACAAGAAACGTTATGCGCGCGCAATGACTAATGGGTCTATCTGGCAGATTTCACAAAATATGTATACTTCTAGGCTTAATGTAAGGAGCTCAATATTTTCCCTAAATTTTCTAACTTGATCACTCCCATTCTAACAACACCATCTCTAAATTCAACATAACCGTTGCTTAAGGCTCTTAATTCCGCTATATGAGTACTATCTTCCAAAGGGAATGTCAATCCAAAATACTTTCCTTTACCCAAGTCATGTCCTATAACTAAATAAAGTAATCGAGAATAATCTTCTGGGTTTAAATTTGGAACTCTTTTCAAAATACTCTTGTTAGGTGTATGAAGTGTTTGAAATATAGTGTCCTTAATATTGGTCGTTTCTGTCATAGATAATCTATCAACTCTAAAAGAATTTAAACTTTTTACAGGTGTTATTGCTTGAAGAAACTACGTTGAACGGCTGAGAAAGTATGCAATGCATGCATGTTTTGGGGATTAAGGTTCTATTTGACTATTTCTGCGTTTGCGTTTTTAACGCCTATCCTCGTGATCTTTATTCTCACATGGTCTCGAGGCTTTGCGTTGGCAACGTATATTACGAAACCCTGGATTCTGGCTACACCTTCTCCTTGGCGGCTCGTTTCCGTTATATCCACTTCGTATTCCTTTCCCGTCTCAACTGGGCAACGCTTAAAGCCTTTGCCATGACCACGTCTTCTCTCATGGCCATAACTACTTCTTCTCGAATAACTCATAAGGCATCTTCCTCTTTCTACATTTGTGATGATAATGCTCACTTTAAGGCTTAAATGTTCTGCATTTTATGCTAATTCTTTTGTAGGCTTTAGCGCGTGCAAAAACTTTATGAAGCAGGTTCGGCAAGTGAAAAAACCACAACACCGGTGGCGTAGGATCTAGAGTTGTCTACAAAAACCTGGAAACCTCATCCTCTATACACGACAATAGTGGAAATCTTGGAGAGAAAAGGCCCCCTGACAGATGTAGAGCTCTACGACCTGATTAAGGACACCCATGGAGAAGCAGGATTTGGAGACCTAAACAAGACCTTGATGAGACTGGAAATACAAGGCAAAGTATACGTCTCCACTCTCACAAAAGGAAAGAGAAGGGTTGAATTGATAGAGGCGAAAGAGAGCTAATGCGCGCGCATGCATGCTCTTTCAAAACTTTCTTCTCTGCGCCTCTCGTTTCCATGTGTTGTAGGGACACTGCCTCCAACAGTAGACTGTTCGTTTATGCATGCATCCTTCGCATTGAACGTTAGAGAAAAAGCGCTTCGAAGTCCGTTTAGTTCCTTGAGGAGCCTGCGAAGGAATTAGGCGACCTGAAACATCTCTACCTGGTATTGGCGAT
>JAOUPL010000150.1 GCA_029879825.1 Candidatus Bathyarchaeota archaeon | reverse complement strand
TTTAGTTTGACGCTTGAAGGCCAGACTATGAAAAACTTACAACGTAAAAGTGACAAGATCTGTTAAATCTTTGGATAGAACAAGAATTTGAAGAATGTTGCGTGCGCATGCTGGCATTGCAGTTCTGATTTAAATGGGAGTTGTTATTTACAATTGACGTTGGAGAGCGTTACCTTTGAAGTTGATTTACGTGGTTATAGACGGCATGGGTGACCTCCCAATCGAAGAATTAGGAAACAAGACCCCTCTTGAGGCGGCTGATACCCCTAACATGGATTTTCTCGCCAAAACAGGAAAAACAGGACTCATGTACACGGTTGGCAAAGGTGTAGCGCCTGAAAGCGACGTAGCCGTCGTCTCCATATTAGGCTACAACCCTTTCAAATACTATGCAAGTAGGGGAGTCTTCGAAGCCCTCGGCGCAGGCCTAACCATGAAAGACGGCGACCTAGCTCTAAGATGCAACTTCGCCACCCTAGGCCCAAATAAAACCATCATAGACAGAAGGGTGGGGAGAAGCCTAACCACAGAAGAAGCCACAGAACTAGCCAAAGCAATAAACGAGCAAATAAAATTAGAATCTCACCCAGCCAGTTTCCAATTCAAAAACACCCTAAGCCACAGAGGAGCCCTAATAATAAGAAGCAAGGAGAAAAAACTCTCAGGCAACATCACCAACACAGACCCAGCCTACACTAGAATCCAAGGCATCGGCGTAGCAGAACCCGAAGCAAAAATGATCCTAAAAAAATGCAAACCTTTGGACAAGACAGAAGAGGCAAAAATTTCGGCGAGCCTCGTCAACGAATTCACCCAGAAAACCATAACAATTCTAGACCAACAAGAGGTGAACAAAAAACGCGTCAAAGAAAGAAAGCTAAAAGCAAACGTCATCCTCACCAGAGACGCCGGCCACCGCCTACCAAGATTCCCCCGCCTCGACCAACAATATGGCTTCAGCTTCGTCTGCCTCGCCGACATGCCTGTTGAAAGAGGAATATCCAAACTAGCAGGCATGCACATGGTAGACCTTCCCCCACCATCCAAAAACCTTGAGAAAGACTGCAAACTAAGAGTGGAAAAACTTCTTGAAACTCTGCCCCTCTGCGACTGCTTTTACATACACATCAAAGGTCCAGATGAACCAGGACATGACGGAAACTTTAACCTCAAAACCAACCTCATCGCCACCGTTGATAAACACTTCGTCGGAAAAATGCTGCAAGAAATAAACCTCGAAGACCATGTCATATGCGTCACAGCAGACCATTCAACACCATGCAAACTAAAAGCCCACAGCGACGACCCCGTGCCTCTCCTCATATCAGGCAACAAAATCCAAGCTGATAAGGTTCAAAGATTCTCCGAAAAAGAATGTAAAAAGGGAGAACTAGGGATTTTACCGCATGGAACTGAGCTCATGCCAAAACTAATCAGGCACCTAAAAGAATAGAGATGGTTAGCCTCTTCTCAAGCCAAGAACAAGGCCGACGACAAAACTGCCTACAAAGGGCGCGCTGGACGCCAAAGTTGCAAACCCTAAGGGACCAAGAACGTTGGCGAATTTTGTTATAGTCGCAACTAGTTCATCCAGATTCAAGTCGATGGCCTTTGTATAGACCATGTATATGAGCAAAAAGGCGAAAACTCCGATAGTTAAGGCCAGATGCGAAAGCTTCTTGATCAAGTATCCTATGAAGTAGCCGGCGACACCGCCTATTGCCAATACATACACTATTGGGGTTAACAGTTCATCCATTTTCGCATTCCCTCATCAAACTTTCCGTCGATAAACTGTGGTTCCACATTTTTTGCAATGATAAAAATTGCCTTCGTTATTCTGTTTGTCCTTAACGATTTCTCCCTTACAATTGGGGCACTCCATCTTTTCACCTTCCTGTTTCATCTTCTCCTAAACAACTTGTATTCTAAAGGTTCCCGATCGAAGTAAGGACAAGACTTACACAAACTCTCGCTTACAGTCTCCTTCCATAGCCCACAATAGACTTCATTTGGTATAGGAATAGCCTGTTTGCATTCATGGTAGTCAATGGTTATACCTCTACGCTTTAGACCTCCACGTATTTTTTTCCGTTTACTGGGCGCCTCAAGTTTCTTTAATTCTTCCAATTGTGGAAGCTTCTTCAGTTCCTTGACTCGTGAGAGCATTAGAACATCACTGAAGCTCGAATTGATCTATTCTACTAAAATGGATTATGAATTTTAAAAACTGATTTTGAATC
>JAOUPL010000093.1 GCA_029879825.1 Candidatus Bathyarchaeota archaeon | reverse complement strand
CCGAGTTTTCAGGTCCGTGGAAGACGGGGTCCGAAAACTTTAGCCGTGTGTCTCCAAACTCGAAGGTCTTGCTGTCAGCTATCTCCAGCCTTTCCGCGTAGCTGCCCCCGGTTTTCTTGAACATCCATCCTCGGCGTCTCTGGCTGAAGTTGACCATGGAACGATAACTCTTGACAAGGACAAGCTTTCCTTCATAGATTTTCTTGGCAACTTCTGCAGAAGACCAGTTGCAGAACCAGTCGGTGTAGGAGGTTGTATGATGGTCAAAGTGATAGTGACTTATGGTTACGATGTCGGCTTTTTCCGCCGCTTTGGATATTCTTTCGCGGCATTCCGCTATGGCTTGGTATTCCAGTGGATGTGGAGGATATCCAAATCTGTTTGGGGCTAATGATGCTCCAGCGTCTAAGAGAATCGTTACATCCGAGGTTTCTATGTAGGTGCACATGGATCTTACGCCGAAACTCTCCTCGGCTAGCGGGACAACCTTGATTTTCTTAAGCATTCCTGTTCAACACGCTGCTCTACAGCTATATGCACACGTTCTCTTTTGGGTATAGATGGAATTAACGAGATATTAAGGAAACATAAGCGAAACAGTCGTTATAGAGAATGCCGCTAGATTCTTCACATTCATCATGTCATGTTAGTTTTCCTAGATGTGAAAAATAATTAGCCCAAGATCTTCCATCTTGCCCGTATCGCTCATTTCTTAGAATTGATTCTCACCATGAAAACAGTGTCTTTGTGATTGTGGAGCCTTTCGCATTTTATCGCTACAGTTTTTCCGTCTTCGCTTATCCACACGCATTTGCCGAAGTGTCCTCTTTCTGGATGAAACTCGTTATCCGCCGGGATCTCCATCTTATCTCCAATTTTGATTTCCGTTATCAGCGTATCCTCCTAAACATGTGATTATGGGTTCTAAACAGCAATCACGTCTACCTATGGCACGTAATTTCTTCCGTTCAATTACATACTACAGCTATTAAACGTTGCTTAGAGACCGCAACTAACCGCGCTATACCCTCCTTTTTATCTCTTAAACAAACAATCAAAGAACCAGTTAAATGCATGTAGAATTAGTTAGAATAACCTACAGCATTTTTCTACAGCCTAATAGCTACTTCTATTCTCTCCCCGCAAATCTATCTCAATACAATGTTAAAATCTTACACATCTTGGTGTCAATTGTGCAAGTGACCAAAATCCTCAAAATCAACATCAGAAAAGAAGCTCAAATTGAGTTGCTTCACAATGTATAGAATTTGAAACACTTTTATGTTAGATTAGCATTTAATGTTGCCTTGGTGGGCGATGACGACTCTGGCCCCACTGATCAATGATTGAGATCTTGAGTGCGAGAGCCCACTCTAACCCTAATGCTGACCCTTCGTTTTGCCTGAAGTCTGTCCTAAGTGTCGAAGCTGCAGAGAATTCGCCCTTCTAATTTTTGCAGCTGAACTGGTTTTTGGGAAAAAAAGCTCGTTTTCAACATACCTCGCCTATTTGGATCCAAATGTGCAGGGTTGTTGCCATTTTGGTTCTCTCTTCTCGAGGAATGGCATAGCACCTTACATTGCATCTCTGCTTTTCTTTTACATAGTTCATAGCCAAACGAGAATATTACCCAATTTTCATATTGCCTCTTAGTCAATAGTTCAGTTGCTTCCTCAAACAGTTTTTTGTCTGTTTTCTAAGAAAACTTTTCAAAAACTGAAGACTTCTAGGCTTTCAGGTTTATACTTCCGCTTTTCTAAGACTTGGATTTCCTTTTTAAGAGACAAAAACCATAAATTCGGTTGTTCAGCATTCAGAATTGAGGACCACCTTCATGCCTCAATATTTCAGCGTTTTCAAGGACGAAAGCAAACTTGACATCAACTATGTTCCGCCACGCCTCCCTCACAGAGGACCTCAACTCAATCTCTTAGACCAGTTTTTCCGCTTCGCCTTTGAAAGCCCCGGGAAAATGACGCAACGGGTTTTGATTCTGGGAAAGATTGGAACGGGCAAAACTGTTCTTTCCCAACATTTTGGTTTGAACATAACGAAGGAGGCGGAGAAACGAAACATCAACCTCAACTACGTTCATGTTAACTGTCGCGAATGCAAGGGAAGCCTCTTCATGATTCTTCAACGAACCATCCTAAAGTTTTATCCTCACTTTCCAAGACGCGGCTATTCGGCAGAGGAACTGTTGCAGGCGCTCA
The DNA here is from genome assembly GCA_029879825.1 of Candidatus Bathyarchaeota archaeon. GTDB lineage: Archaea > Thermoproteota > Bathyarchaeia > Bathyarchaeales > Bathyarchaeaceae > JAOUPL01. The sequence continues at coordinate 2,663 of JAOUPL010000093.1, read as the reverse complement.
TGCAGATTCTAGACGAAGAAAACGCATATTTGATCTTAGCATTAGACGAGGTGGAAGCCCTCATCCTCAGCGAGGGGTCAGACCCCCTCTACAACCTCACCCGCGTCCAAGAAGAACGCCTCAAGGCTCCTCAAAGGCTTTCCCTCATCTGCATCCTTCGCCAATCAGAATGTTTAGAGAAGCTGGACCCGAGCACAAGAAGCACTCTTCAACGCAACGTCATCCATCTGGAAGAATACTTGAAACCGCAGCTTGAAGACATTCTTAACGACCGGGTGAACCTCGCCTTTAGACAAGGAACCGTCTCAGCCCAAACCATGATCCTCGTCGCCGAATTAGCCTATTCGGAAGGGGGAAACGCTCGTTATGCCATTGAGCTTCTTTGGCGAGCTGGCAAGTACACTGACGCTTCGGAAATGCGGGAGGTTTCGCCTGAGTGCGTTCGAAGAGCGGTTGTTAGCGTCTATCCGGTTGTGCGGAAGGATATGGTTTCTTCTCTCAGTCTTCATGAAAAGTTGTTTCTTCTGGGTGTTGCGAGGCGTTTCAAACAAACCGACGCTGCTTACGTGTCTATGGGGGAGGCGGAAGATGCTTATGCCATTGTTTGCGAAGAATACGGCGAAGAGAGGCGTGGTCACACTCAACTTTGGAAGTATGTCAAGGAGCTTTCTGCCTCAGGTGTAATTGAAACAAAGGTTTCTGGAGAGGGACAACGGGGGAAAACTACCCTCATCAGTTTGCCCCGGGTTCCAGCCTCCGACTTGGAACAGGAGTTGAGTGGGATTCTTATGCAAGGAGGTAGGTGAATTTCGGTGGCGATAGAAGAAGTTTTTTCTTCGAAGGGGCGGGTGAAAATTCTTAGAATTTTGGCTGAGATTGGGGAGTTGAACATTTCAGAGGTCGCTAGACGAGCTGGCTTAAACTATACCACGACAAATCAACATCTGTTGGTTCTGGAGAATCATGGTCTTGTTCGGCATAAGAAGTTTGGGAGGATTCGCATTTTTCGTTTTGATGAAGAGAATCCTAGGGCGAGGATGATCAAAAAACTCATAGAATTTTGGGAACAAACAAATAAGCCCGAATCAAATCATGAATAACGAAGCTGGTGTTGGAGACAATTCACATGTCGATGGTTGACGTAACCGAGAAACCTGAGATATATCGGGAAGCTAAGGCTAAGGGAGCCATCAAGCTGAAACCTGAGACTATACTGTTGATTAGGGAGGGAAAAGTTGAGAAGGGCGACCCCTTTCATGTGGCAAAGGTTGCCGGAATCTTAGCAGCGAAAAACACGAGTTCCCTAATTCCTTTGTGTCATCCTCTGCCCCTAACCAACGTGGAAGTTGATTTACAGATTGTTGACGATTCTACGGTGGAAGTAAAGACAACCGTTAAGACTAGGGCTCAGACAGGGGTTGAGATGGAGGCTCTTGCTGCGGCTACAGTGGCTTTGTTAACGGTTTGGGACATGACCAAGCAGTATGAGAAAGATAAGCGTGGACAGTATCCTCACACGGTCATCCAAGACATACGTGTGATTCGGAAAATGAAAGAGGAAGGCACATGAGCGAAACCGCCCGCAAACACAAAGCTGAGGCACCTAAGAAACTGAACTTTGCAGTTATCGTTTGCAGTTCTTCTCGCTATCTGGACCTCAAGGCGAGAAAGCCCGTTGATGATCCTTCCGGCGATTTAATCGTTGAAACCTTACAGAAGGCTGGTCATAGTGTTGATATTAGGGAAATTGTGCCCGACGACAAAGTTTTGATTGGAAAAAATGTTAGCAGAGCCCTGGGATCAGACGAGGCAGATGCAATTATTGTGTGCGGCGGAACCGGAATTAGCCCTAAGGACGTGACGATCGAGGCGGTGAGGCCTATGTTGGTTAAGACTTTGCCCGGTTTTGGAGAGTTGTTTAGAAAGCTGAGTTTTGACGAGATTGGTTCGGCGGCTGTTTTAACTCGTGCCTTGGCTGGTGTTGCAGATCAGGGGAAGGCTGTTTTTTGTATTCCCGGCTCTCCGCAGGCTGTGAGGCTTGTTTTGGAAAAGCTTATTTTGCCCGAAGCGGGTCACATACTGAAACATGCCCGCGAAAAATAGTGATACCTAATGATTTACGACAGTTATGGGCGCCCTGTTCTTAATCTAAGGATTTCCGTGACCCAAAAATGCAACATGCACTGCCCCTACTGCCACAGAGAAGGCGAAACTAACCCTTCCACTGTTATGTCTGTAGAAGAGATTGTCCACATAGTCAAGATAGCCTTAAGCCTCGGCATCTCCCGAGTGAAGCTAACCGGAGGAGAACCCCTCCTTCGTAAGGACATCCTGGACATCGTCGAGGGCATCGCTGAACTTCGAGGCTTAAGAGATCTATCCATGACCACGAACGGAACCTTCTTGGAAGCCATGGCGAAAGACCTAAAGATGAAGGGACTGAACCGAGTGAACGTAAGCCTTCCCACCCTAAACCCTGAAACGTACCGCAACCTCAGGGGAGGCAACCTAAGAGACGCCATAGAAGGAGTTAGAGCAGCCGTTGAAGCCGAACTCTACCCAGTGAAACTGAACATGTTGATTCTCAAAAACGTAAACGAAAGAGAGGTTGAGAGAATGATTCAATTTGCAGAACGAACCATGACAATCCTACAGCTGATCGA
>JAOUPL010000010.1 GCA_029879825.1 Candidatus Bathyarchaeota archaeon | reverse complement strand
TAGTTGGAGTGACTTTAGTTAAACCGCTCAGAATACTGGTAGCTCGTTAAAATATCAAGTAACCAGCTACATTTAATGATCATCAAGAACTCCTTAATCTCAGCTTTAGACTTAAGACTGATGTTTCTTCCAATTCTATTAGTTCCTAATCCAAACTTTGATAGGTGATGTAATAGTCTTTCAATGTGGAAGGATAATTCAGAAAAAAGCGTATGCATACTATTGTAGTATACTTTTTCATCATAGCTAACCTTAAACCAAGATTCCTACACATGGTCTCTCTTGTCACAGAACAAGAGGTTTGTCAAATGACTGAGAAAGTATACCACGGCATGCACTTGTATGTTTGCCAATCTTGTGGTTGGCGATGGAACTGCTTTGAGGTCAGAGACTGTCCAAAATGTGGAAAAAACAACGTCGATGAAAGAACCAAATGATACTTGTGCAGTTTTTAGGAAGTCCATGAAATCTCCCCATTCTTAGTACGACTTTGATCGATAGATTACGGTTCCTTGTGAAATACTGGTTTCAAAGATTCTTTACTTTCATTGGATTTGACCATGAATTCATCTTCTTAATTTCTTGAGCGCTTCACGGCAACGTAGCTTTCCATCTTTGTTTATTTCTATTATTCCCAGTTCTTCCAGATCGTTTAGATAATCTTCCACTTGTGTCTTTATGAAATCCATGATGAACCGATAGAGAACTCTTAAACCAATTCTTGTCAACTGTTTAAGTAAAAATTACAAGACAATTCTCTCTGGATACGTATAAACGTTCATTCGTTTGCCCCTGGCAAAACCAATCAGAGTTATTCCTGTGAGTTGGGCGGCCTCTACGCCAGAGTTAATGGCCGCTGCCATCGAGGCAACTATAGGAATCCTCATTCGAACCGCCTTTAACACAATGTCGCCAGTGAGTCGTCCGCTCAAGGCTAGAAAAAGGTTTTCAAAATTCAGTTTCTTCGCTGTTCCAGCGCCGACAACTTTGTCCACGGCGTTGTGGCGTCCCACATCCTCTGATAAGGCTACTAATTCGCCGCTTGTGGAGTATAGTGCTGCTACGTGAACTCCGCCGGTCTTCCTAAACCTTTGGGCAAGCGTGTTGAGTCGCTTCACTGACTCCGAAATGACTTTTGCTTCTACGGTTAAACCTAAGTTCAACTTGACAAGAGTGATCCTGTCAATGAGTTTTGAGAGAGGCCAATAGTCTGGGGAGCCGCAGGCTGAAACAATTAGACGCGCGAAGGGTTGCGAGATGGAGATTCGTTTTTCCGCGTCAATGTCGGGCTTTAACCTCACTAGACATTTTCCATCCTCTTCTAAGCGTGTTTCCTGTATTTCGTTTGTTGATTTTAGAATCCCTTCTGAGAGGAGATGCCCTATTGCCAGTTCTTTCAATTGATTGGGACAGCAGAGGATGGTTACGTAATGGATTTGGTTCAGGAATATGTGGAGGGGGGTCTCCTCTGCCACGAAGTCTGTCTTCGACTCAAGGGTTTGGGTGGAAACGTCTATTCGTGAAATTTGAACCTTTCGCATCACTGAATTCTCCTAAGCCTTCAATTCAGATAGAACATATCCAACAATTTCGTCGGCGATGTTTATTTTTGTGACCGATTGTAATCCCCTCCATCCCGGCTGACTGTTCAGCTCCACAACTACCGGTCCTTTCGGTCCCTCCAAGATATCCACACCAGTCACCTTACAGCCAATAACCTCTGCTGCTTTCAAAGCGAGATCCTCTAGCTCCTCATCGAGGTTGATTGACACTGGTTTCGCGCCGAGGCTCACATTGGTTTTCCAATTTTCTGCTATTCGATGCATAGAAGCTATGACCCGACCGCCCACAACAAACGCGCGGATGTCAGAAACTCCGTGAGGGATAAATTCTTGGAGGTAGAGAACGCCATGGTAGAAGGAAATCGTTCTGAAAACTCTTGCGGCTACGTCTGAATCAGAAATTCTGGTGGAGCCAATTCCTCTCGACCCGAACAAAGGTTTCATAATGACGTCTTCACCCAACTCATGGAAACATTTCAAAGCCTCTTCATGGCTTTCAGTTACCGCTGTACGCGGAACCGGCAATCCATATTCCTCCAAGAGAGTAAGTGCGCAGTATTTGTCCACTGAACGCTCGATGGATAAAGGCGGGTTTATTATCAGCATTCCTAAACGTTCAAGCCGATGAAGAAGATCCATCCTAAAAATGATTTCTTCGAGAGAGCCTCGTCCAATCGGACGCGTAATCAGGGCACTTAAGTCTCGAAGAATGTTAGTTTCGCCCACAGAAGCGTCAGGTTTGTATTTGACCCGCGCAACGAGTTGACTATAGTTGAAACATACGGGTGTTATGTTCCGTCTTTCCATCGCCCCTCGAAGTTGAGTGGAACACCACCCATTTTCGTTTCTCGTCATGATTCCCATCTTCAAACAGTATCCCTCTCGCGTCAGCCTTGTTGACTAAAGGATAGAGTATAGCCTCACTAATTGTTTTCTGCTCTCAAGAAGCGCTGACTAAAATCTACGGATACTTTGTAGAAGTTGGTTTGGCTCTTCCACTTTTAGAGACATATCTAGATACAAGTAAGCGCCGTAGTCATTGTGGTAAGGCGGACCTCTTCGGGAGAATATCGTTAGAACCTTTCCATTATGGTTTGTTTTAAATCCCTCTTCACTTGGTTCGTGTCCCCGAATCAACGCTTTTACGGCAAGCATTTTTAGAAGCCTATCTGTGACGTCTTCGCCGAAGAGTCTGCCAGCTCCTCTGGGGGAGGCATAGGTTCCCTTTATGCCTTCCCAAGGATCACTCCACAAGATTTCCTCAAGATGACGTTCACGTGGATGCTTCTCATGGGCGTAGGCAAGGTCATCTGCTTTGGAGGCTTGGCTTGGGGCGCCGCCGTGAAGCAAAATATATCTCTCGTCTATAAGCACAGCGTTGTATAAGTTGTTGAAAAGCTCGCGGAGCTTTAGATAAACCTCTGAGCCCTTCTCACCGAATTTTCTGTTCAAATGAAATGGCAGGTCGTGTGGAGAGGCAAGGAGGTCATCGGGGCCTTCATGGTTTCCCCTCATCAAGACAACGCGCTGGGGAAATAGCTCCTTAAGCTTCAAAACAATGTAATAGACTTCAGGCGAGTAGAATCCGCGATCTCCATAATCACCGAGAAAAATTAACAGAATGTCTTCGCCGCCATTCGCCTTCTCGATGAAGCTGCTGTTTTCTAAAATGTGTGTGAGGCTTTCTAGGTCTCCATGTATGTCTCCAACTATGATTGCTTCGCCTACTGGCGGCACTTCAACTAGTCTGCCAGTTATTCGTAAGTTTCCAACCTGTCTGCTTTCCTTAGCCAAGAGCTGAATGCAAATCTGAGTAAGCTGAAGAAACTCGTTGGAGCTTGTCTTCGCAGCCATATCGATTAGGTTAGAGAGATCTTTAACGCTGAAAGCCACCTTCTCCACCAGTTTTCAGAGGTAAGATAAATTGTGGGCTACTTAAAATAGGCTATGTCTATGCTGTAAGTTTTTATATCCGATGGATTTACATCATTAAATCTTTAGATCTGGTAGGGAGAAGACGATGGAACCTAAGAAGCCTCTGAGTTTTGGAAACCTCTTGGCAAAAGTTGTTCTCGCCGAAAAATGTGCAGGTTGCGCCGCTTGTGTTTCGGTTTGTCCCGTTAGCTGCTTAGAGTATGTGGAGGGAAAGCCAAAACTGGTTAAGAAGTGCGCAAACTGTGGAATCTGCGTGATTGTCTGCCCCCAATACGAGTATACTCAGCCAAGCCTAGAAGAATCAATTTTTGGAAGACAAAGGAAGCCGGAAGAAGAGTTTGGCATTTATCGACGTATAGTCATCGCCCAAGCTATTGATGAGAAGGTTCTTCAATCCTGCCAGGATGGAGGAGTAGTCACAGCTCTGCTCACATATGCTTTAGAAAAGGAAATAATTGATGGCGCTGCCGTGTCGGGGTTAAGTCAAGATAAGCCGTTCTATCCTGTTCCAAGGCTGGTAACGACTCCAGAAGAGGCTTTGGAGTGTGCCGGAACAAGATACACCTACTCGCCAAATCTCCTTGCTCTCCAAGAGGGTATCAATCAAAACAAAAAGAGACTAGCCTTTGTGGGTACACCCTGTCAAATTCACGCCTTACGAAAAATCGAGGATCTCCTCTTAGAATATTTTAACCCGTTACACTTAGCCATCGGATTACTGTGCACCGAAAGTTTCACCTATGAAGGCTTAATGGAGAAGCATATTCAAGGAGAGCTTGGTGTCAACTTAAGTGATGTCGAGAAAATTAACATCAAAGCAAAGATTTTGGTTACTACAAAATCTGGAGAAGTAAAGGTAATTCCGCTGAAAGAAGCAAAACAATACACCCGCAAAAGCTGCACCATATGCACAGATTTCTCCGCTGAACTCGCCGACATCTCGGTCGGCGGCTTGGGACTGAGTGGCTGGACCTTCACCATCCTCCGCACCAAAAAGGGCGAAGAATTATTCGATAATGCTGTTAGGAAAGGATTCCTCAAAACAAGGTCTGTTGAAGAGGAAAAAGGAGCCTTTGATCTGTTACTCAGACTCTCGAAAAGAAAACGAGAAACAGCTGGCTCCTCCCTCTAATCTAGCTTAACTTACAACAAAACTTGCGCTTTTTTGTTGGTTAGGTCCAAAACAGTTTTTTCTAGCTCTCTTTTCTGGTTTTCAATTTTTTCAGAGGTTTCTTTGATTTTTTTCTCCAAGACGGCGCCTCTGGAGTCAAGAAGTTCTTTCCGTTTTTGCAAGTTTTTCAAGTTTTCTTGGATTTGTGCCAGTTCGTTTTTGGATTCAGTTATTCTCCCTGATGTTGAGAGCTGCTGTTTTTTGGAGAGAACTTCTTTGCAGCTTTGATGTAAAGAAAGTAAGGCGTTGTTGTAAACCAGGTTATCTATTTGATCCTTTGCCTTCCTTAAGCGACTTTTCTTCAGTTTCAGTTTCCCTTGGGCTATCGCATCGTCCATCTTCTGAAGAATCTTTTTGAGCATGGGATATTCTTCCTCCTCAGTTGCAAGGGCCTTAAACGGATCGCTCAAATATTCATCAAGTTTCTTTGTTTCATCAAGAAAAAGACTGTAGCTTGGACTTTGAACTAGAGTTTGGAACTTGAGAAAGGGTTTTTGAAGATGGCGCAGACTATGCTTCACTTCCTTCTTTAGCTCTTCAACTTTTTCATTTATTTGAAAAAGCTCAACTATCTCACTTTGACCTTGGATTGCTGTGATTCTCCGTTGATTTTCCGTTATCTTCTTCTCAAGAACTCTTTTTCTGAGTTCCATTTTTTTCTTATGCCCCTCAACCTCGCCTAACTCGCTCAATGATTGATGGAGTTTATCAACTGCAGAAAAAGCGTCTTCAACAGCCTTAGCCTTTTCATATTCTTCTGATGAAAAGGAGCGAAGTTCCTGAAGCGAATCCGTGGCTCTCTTTAATGCAACATCGAATCTTCGGCGGTCAATTATAAAGTAGGGTGAAATTACGGGAAACCATTTCCATCTTTCTCGGCCAACCTTTGTAAGGGTTTTTTCCAGTTCTTCACAAAACCTATGAAGGCTTTCTTGGGAAATTTCATCAGGAATGATTATTTCATCAATCATGTCTGAAATGTTTCGAGCAAGCCTGTTCATGACTTTAGCTCTACGATAGGTTTTACGGCTACCTTTCGCAATTTCTTTTTCAGCATCATCCAGCAGTTTGTCAGAAGTTTCTAGGACTTCATCAATTTTGGCTTTAACATCATCTATTAGCCTCCTTCCCTCTGCCTTGAGAGGTTCAACTATAGAAATCGTTTCTGCCTCTAGCCATTCCTTGACATCTTCAAGTTTTATCTCAAGCGCCTCAGCCATAACTCTGATTCCACTCACCTTAAACGATCAAGTTAACCCATTAAAATCTTTTCAAGTTTGGTAGTGACTCCTATTTTTTCTAGTAATTTGTAGGCAGAAGTATCCTTCGCCTTTAGTGAAATAAAATATGTTAGGTCCTCAACTGTGTCGATGTCCAAGGCTATCCTCGGGGACCTATATCTGCGGAACCTTATTTTCAGTTTTGAGGCTTCTTTGATGTGCCGTTGAAAGCTATGTGGTCCATAAAACGTCGGACTGACATTGGGTGGAGTAAGCAACAACGCATTAGTTCCTTTTCCATCCTTGGAAGGAGAAACAACCATTGAAGCCTTTTCCCCTAAAATAAACATTCTGTTCAAATCAGTAGGCTCGACTAAGGGGATATCAGCGGGAAGAACGAGGACAGATGCGGCTCCCCTCTCGACACACCAGTCAATTGCCTCGGAAACCGTCTTGTTCAACCCCCTTTTTCTCTCCTTGAGATACGCAGCATCAAAGTTTTTCGCAATCTTTGACATCATTGGATCCTTACTGACCACAACCGTTTCATGAGGTTGTTTTGTAGACTTTACGGTTCTTAACACGTCTTCCAACATTTTGAGACAAAACTGCTTTCTTTCGTCGTCGGCTAAAAGGGATGAAAGCCTACTTTTTGCATCGTCCAACCCTTTGACCGGAATAATTACGAAAACAGCCATGTGGTCTTTGGTCATCTCACTCCGACAGACCTTAAAGTAACTCTAGCTAATTGAACCTTATCGTTCAGGTCTCTCATGATGGTGTTTGTTGTAACCACATTTAATCCAAGCCCTTCTATTCGCTCCTTTTCAGCTCGATCCACTTGATCGATGACAAATGTGTCAAGGAAAGTTCGATAGAGATCTGCGACAGCATAAGCAGAAACATCTAATCCCAAGCCTCGCATTAGCTTATCGGCAGGACCTTTAATTGGAGAGCCTCCGACTATGGGACTTATTGCCGCCACCTTCACTTCAGTTTCTTCCAACGCACTTTTGATGCCTTTTACAGAGAGAATGGTGCCTATGCTGACGATGGGGTTGCTGGGACATACGATGATAGCATCTGAGCTTAAGATTGAATCAACGACCCCAGGAGCTGGTCGCGCTTTTTCGACTCCTTCAAACGTTACATCAATTACCTCATCTTGGGCCTTCCTTTTCACGAAGTATTCTTGAAAGTGTATAGTGCCCGTAGCTGTCACAACTTTTGTTTCGAACCTGTCGTTGGTCATTGGCAGAATCTTCAGTTCCAACCCTAACTTTTGACAAAGTCTCTTGGTGACCTCGGAAAGAGAGAGTCCTCCTTTCAAAAGGTGAGTCCTATAGATGTGGGTGGCGAAGTCTTTGTCACCCAAATTAAACCATGGTTTATGTCCATATCTTTTCAGCATGTCGAGGCAACGGAAGGTGTCTCCTCGAATTCCCCAGCCCTTTTCTTCGTCAACAATGCCTGCTAAGGTGTACATGATTATGTCGAGGTCTGGGGAAATGTGTAAACCATAGAGTTCAATGTCGTCACCCGTGTTAACTATGACGGTTAAATCTTTTTCAGGAACGACGTTCACCAATCCCTGAAGAAACCTTGCGGCTCCAACACCTCCTGCAAGGACCGTGATCATGCTGTATGCCTCCAACGATTTTGATGTACAATTTCTTCTAAGGGTTTTCTGGATGGCGGATTCGGTCTGTTAGCTGGATATCCCAAAGTTATCAACGCTTGGGGATCAACATGCTGAGGGATTTTCATAATCTTTCTAACTACGTCTTGACAGAACAGCGGTGCGCAAAACCAGCATGAACCTAACCCTTCACCGTAAGCAGCTAAAAGTATATTCTCAATAGCCGCCGCAACACTTTGAACCGCCATAACATACTCAATTCTCTTCCTTCGGTGATCCGGATATTCATCCATGTTTTCCATGGTCAAACATGCAATGATGATGATAGGTGCATTTTCGAATCGTTCAACAGAAGCTTTTATGAGACTTTCGCGCTGTTCTTTTGACACCCCATTTTTGCTCATATCTCTGTGCCAGCGACTCGCCATGGCCTTAGCAAGTTTCTGTTTCAGGGCAGAATCTTGGATCACTATGAAACGCCAAGGCTGTGCATTATGAGCTGACGGAGCCCATCTGCTTGCTTCTAGAATTCTGAAAAGAACTTCGTTTGAAACTTTTTTAGGTGAATATTCTTTGATGCTGCGTCTACTTCTGAATACGTTGAGGAGGTTTGGCGACATATGATCCCTTCCGTCAATTCTACAATTGCTTTGTTTATTTATTTTCACATCCATCGGAGCGCTAGTCAACACATTTTTGAGTAGTTACTCTTAAATAATTAGCCAACTACGTGAAACGCTGTGAACTTTAGATGGTGAATATGGATGGAATCCAAAAAAATCGCTGCTATTGCCATATTCACTGCACTCTCAGTTGCTCTTGTCCTGTCGCCTGCTAAGTTTCCAGCGCCATATGCCCCGTTCCTCAAATACCAGATATGGGAGATACCAATAGTTACCGCATTTCTACTCTATGGCCCTCTGGTAGGAGTCGCAACATCAACCATAAACACCATTATACTGCTGGTTGTATATCCAGGAGACCTTCCCATAGGTCCGCTTTACAATCTTGCAGCGGTCTTGAGTATGCTACTCGGCATTTATATCATACACAGGTTCGTCGCTGAACGTTTCAGTAGGCGACAGGAGACTATACTGACCGCCTTCTCCACAGTGCTTGGAAGCATTGCTAGAGTAGGAGTTATGTCGATTGTGAACTTAGTCTTCCTTCGGTATCCTTATCCCATTGGGTTCAGCATTCCCGTAGAAGCATTAACGGCAATGCTTCCGGCCATAGCATTATTTAACGCCACTATTGTCCTATACACCATCCCTCTTGGCTACTTTGTATCAAGAGCCGTTAGTTTCGGCACGAGTACTGAAGGATGGAGTCAACGCTAAAAACGAAATAATCCAAGCTCCCAGTAATTTATTAATGCAAACCATTAAACTAACACAAAACGTGGAATGTTCACGCGAGTATTGTTGGAGATACATTTCGTAAGGGAGGAAAAGTGGCTCGGGTGAAAAAAATAACTCTGAAAGGGAGGGTTTTCAGCGGGGGAGGAACAGGAAGTCTCTTCGTCAACCTTCCGTGGGCAAAGAAGCAGTTTAAAGATAAGCTTGGGTTTAACCCCTACCCGGGGACTTTGAACCTGAAGCTGTCATCGGGAACAGATGTTGAGGAACTGAGAAACGCAACGAAGGGCATCAAGATCAAGTCTCCAGAAGGCTTCCACGAGGGACGGTGCTTTAAGGCTCTAATAATGGAAAAACTGTTGGGAGCTGTAGTGGTGCCTGACATCCCAAAATATCCACATGATCTCTTGGAGGTACTGGCTCCGGTCAATCTACGGGAGACACTTGGGCTCAAGGATGGAACGGAGATCGAACTCATTGTGTGGGTGGAGTAAGAAGGGCTGTTAACATTTTTGTTGAGTTACGTTTTCTGCGTTGTTTCTTGAAGTTTAAGTAAATACCTAACTTTTTTGACGCAGTCATCAGCATCCTTGGCATAGGCATCAACCTCATATTCCTTGCAGGTTTGTTCGGAAACAGCTTGCCCTCCAACAACAATTCTAACCTTATCCCTCAGGTTCTTCTGCTTCAAATTGTTGATAACGTCTCTTAGGAAAGGAACCGTTTCATTCACTGAAATGGAGATGCCGATTATCTTTGCCTTCTCTCGGCCAGCTGCATCTACAAATCTTTCAGGTGAAACGTCTACCCCCAAATCTAATACTTGAAATCCTGCCGCCCTAAGGGTTGCCGCCACAATGTCTTTTCCTAAACCTTGCGTGTTTCCTTTCAGTGACCCAAGTATAACCTTTCTAACCACTTTTTCTTCATGCATAACGAAAACCAGGTAAGATGGGAGTTAGGTTTGGAGTCCTATTGATCGCTTAAATACTTCCACATCAATTTTTCCAGCTTCAAAAGTGCTACCTGTTTTAGCATTGTTAACCATGAAGACCGCTGGAGCGAATAGACCGGGGTCAATTTTATAGAAGTCATAATCGGCTTCTTTGAAGATTTCTATGAAGGGTTTTCCGTAGCTTTTGGAGGCTGAAGATGGTGCTTTCTCTACAAGTTTTCGCAACTCTTCGTCGTCGTCATAGTTTGCGGTGTAAAATGTGATTCCAGCATACATTATTGCATCGTTTGTTCTCCCCATGGCTTGGGCAAACTTGGGATGCACCGGTGCTATGGGCGCGTATCCACAGGCGTGTGTAACCAGTCTTGGATCAAACCCCAGTTCCATCAGTTTATGCATTCCCGTTTCCACAATTCTTCCAGAGATTTGTGCGGATCCAGCCACGGTCGAAGTGGGCACTAAAATTACAGATAAGTGATCTGGTTCGACTTTGCATTCATCAGAAATCTTTCTTATCACTTCTTCGGGCGGTTTTTTGGCAGTTTCAAGTACGAGCACGGCCACGTCTGATTTGTCACTATACTGTATCCTTTCGTAGAGTTCTCTGGGCTTTAGAGCTAACGCCCGCGCTGGACCAGATGCTATGGCAGTGTATTTGTCAACTTTGAGCTGCCATCCGGCAAACTGGGACCCCAACGTTGCTATGGCAGGATGATCAGTGTAAACGAAGATTGATGGAAGTTGGAGCTTTTTGTATTGCTTGTAGACAATCTTTGCCTTGCCATAGCCGCCGAGGCAGATTTCTGTTATGATTCTGCCTGCAAGAAGTCCTCCTTTCGCTTCAATTCCGGCATCGATCAAAGTTGTGCCTGACTTTGTTTCTTTGACAACAACCCCAAACTCTTCGGCTTTATCGCATAGTTTTTTTGCAAGGATCCACGCGGAACGGTTCACGCTTAGTCTTGGTGTTGGCAGTATCTTTTCCTCCATTTTGATACCAATGATGCGTCATGGGCTGTATCACAAATATTCTTCATAGGAACTTAAATGTGGGTTTTTGGTTTTGGAAACAAATAATTTTCCGTCGCCTCCATCTGCTAGATCGCCGACAAATCTGTAAAAGGGGCCTTCGACGTTTTCTTCGTTCACTTTGACTTTCGGTCTAATGTCGTCGATGGTGAAGGTGGGAAGTATGGATGGAATGTAGCCGCATACCACGATTTTTCCGTTGATCATTTGAGCGCCAGCTCTTCCTTCCGAGTTTCCTTGAATAAATATCGTTCCGTCTCTCATGTGGATGCCAGCAAACCGTCCAATATCTCCATGTACTTTGATGAGCCCTTTCCTCATGAAGCATCCGACTTCGTATCCGGCGTTTCCGTGTATGATGATCTTTCCTCCGCTCATTCCTTGGGTGCTTCCACGGTAGGATGCTCCAATGTAGTCGCCAGCGTTTCCCTTGATTTCGATGGTTCCATTTTTCATCATGGACCCGGTCCACGAATCTGCGTTGCCAGTAACGGTGATAATGCCTCCCTTCATCTCTTCGCCGAGATGCATGTCAGCGTCACCTTCAACAATTATGTTGCCCATGGACATTTTTGCACCGATTTTTCGAACCTTGCTGACATCTCCGCAAATCCTTATGGTGAATTCTTCTGTTGGGGAATCCGTTTCATGTTTTATCTTGAAAAGGTCGCCGAGGGTTCGTTTTCGGTTTCCTTCCCAAATCTGTAACGTAGCTATCTCTTTAGCTGATTTTTCGGCGAAAACGTCAGGACAAATACACTCTGCCTCTACGGGCACTTTGAACAAGCGTTTCGGATACAATGTGATCAAGATTTCAAACCTCCGCCTTAACCGGGATCGGAGCGGGAACATGTAAGAAACGGTCAGGGATGGGATAGTTTTCGTATTCCACGGTCCAATATTCTCGGAATTTTCGTTTTATATCATCGTTGACTTCTATTGGTAGCGAAGTTTTTACGTCAACCCAAAAGGTTTTTCCAAAAACAGGCCTTACAATCTGCCCATCCTTCACAACAATTTCGCCGCCTTTAATAGTGTAAGCAGCTCTTTTGAAAGCCCTTCTGGCAGTCTTATATTTTTTGGAAGGATCAACCAGTTCTGGGTTTATATCATATACCGCAACGTCAGCATCCGCTCCTACTCCAAGATGGCCCTTCTGCTTTAGGCCGAGGGCCTTTGCTTGACCTGCACGGGTAACAATAGCTATCTCGTAGAAGCCTAGTTCTCTGGCGATACTTGGAAGCAAACTTTTTCTTCTCGCCCGCTTGCTGATTTTACTCATCGTTTTTTTCCTTGCAACTCCACTCATGAGCCATGCAATAATGTGTGGGTAGGCTGTGAAGGGCCCGCCGTTTGGATGGTCAGTTGTCATGTAGATTTTCCATGGGTCCTTGATTAGAAGGGCGAGTTCAAGTGCAATTGACCATTGAGTTGCATGAACAGCGCTTTTGCGTTTATATCGGAAAGGTACGATGCCAGCACTCGTCTCCGTTTCTACATCGTGGTTGACCCATTTGTTTCCGCTAAGCTGATAAAGACCGTATTGAAACGGGCCGTCAGCAGTCATGGTAGTTGTATCGGTGAATATTACCTGTCCCATGTCGAGGGTTACATGACTGTGGTGGTTGACGTATTTCGCGATTTCTTCTGCTCCAGAACTCATCGTTCCCCAGTCTGAGCCTTTAAAGGCGCTGAATTGGCAGTGGGTGATGTGTATAGCAGGATGACCTTCTTCCGCCAAGTCTTCTACACACTTCATAGTCTCCAAGGTTGTCAGGTAGTTTCCCGGCTGTCCAAGATTGTTTGTGTGCACGTGAATTGTGTGAGGCATGTTAAGGAGCTTGTTTACTCTGCACAATCCGCGAAGGATTTCTCTTGGAGTTATGTTGAAGTATCGAACAGGGTCGTCGAGGTTTTTGACGTTTCGGCCGAAGCCCCAGGCTTCCAAGCCGCCTGGATTAACGATTTTTATGGCGTATCCCTTTGTAGCAGACATCATCCAAGCTACGTGGGCAGCGCACTCTTCTAATAGACCGTCTCGCAAGTGTTCCAGCACAAACCACCAATCTCCCAGCAGGGGGTAGGTAGCCTTGTCAACCATTGGCGTGTCGTCAAGTTCTTCATGGGTGTGGCGAGCTTCGAGAGGAGGCATGGAAGGGTTCATAACTGTCGTGTAGCCCATTCTTGAATAACGGTAGCCCGTTGTAAAAGTCGAGGGAATGGAGTAACCTACGCCAGACCTGGTTAAAGCCGTTTTAGCTTCTACGTCCTTAAAGTGATCTTCAGGTCGTAAAATGCGACCAGAATTCACTTCAGCACCAGCTATGTGGCAATGGATGTCAACTCCGCCTGGCATCACTATCATCCGTGAAGCATCGACGACTTCAGCCTTTTTCTCGTCAACTTTTTCAACAATTTTTCCATCTTTGATGGCGATGTCCATTTTTTCTCCGTTTATGCGGTTCATGGGGTCGTAAACGATTCCGTTCTTGACGATGAGTTCTGTCAGTTTTGCTCTCTCCTTAATTTGCGAACTTTGTGAAGAATTCTTTGAAGTATTTCTGTGTCTGGAAGGCAGGTTTTTGGAGGTTCTACTATCTTCTTTAGCGGCAGGGGAACGTGGTCCATGCGGTAGGCTGTTCCATGGGCCTCAATTCCTACGAAGGCGGAAGGAAACACCACATCAGCCATTAATGTTGTAGGAGTTACCTCTGGATCAATCGCAATGAGAGGTTTTTTAACCAGATTCTGAGCAGCCTTTTGCGGGAAGTGAGCAACCGGATCTGACGCAATTATTAGGCTGGCGTCGGCTTCGTCACGGCACAGTATGTCGATCACCGAAGTCTCACCTGGATTGTATCGAGGATAGCCGTGGGAAAAGTCGATGGCGTAGGGATATCCAGTTTGCCAAGCGAAAACAACATCTGCACCAGTAACGTTAAAATGTCCCCGCATAGGCATGATGAGAAATTTTGTGTGGCTATTTAGATCCCGAGTCAAGTTGAGGGCTGCGTCAACGTTACGAAGTTTTCCTTCACTCATTGTAAGGCCGACTCCAAAAAACAAGATACCTAACTCGCACCCCACCATGACGTCAGCAACTTCTTCAAGTATCTCCACAGGAACTCCTGCAACTTCGCTAACGTCGAGTTCCTCGTCTCTAATAAGCATGCGAAAGGCTTGTAGAAGTTCATAATCCTTGTTTGGTTCGACTTGAAGAAAATAGTCTGCTGCTTCGGCGGTGCGTGTGTTGCGAACGTCCACGACCACCATTTTTCTTTTCTTCTGGAACATGCTGTAGGGCAGGCGGCGTTCTACTTCAGGAGTAGCAAAAACGTCGCGTCTCAGAACCAGGTTAGCAGCTCTTCGAAGCCTTTTTCGTGACATGATGCCTCCTAAGCGTGATAGGTAACCTCTCCATGCGCTCTTTTGAAATCTGCCCTCTGAAAACATTGTGTATCTTTCTATGTGACGTGGGTGAGCGCTCCATGGGTTGCTTGCCCAATAGAAGATGAGATCTGCTCGATGCCGCAGTTGTCCTAGAGTACAAGATGCGATGCCGACATCTTGGATACTTAAGACAGATGGACCGTGACAAACTGTAGATGTATTGTCAATAACTCCACCAACTTCTTCAGTCAGTTCTACACCCACGCGAATTGCTTCGCAACTCGTGTTACTCCAACCATACAATATAGGATATGTAGCGTCTACAAGGATTTCTGCTGCTCTCTTAACGGCTTCATCTATTGAAGCCTCAACTAATTCACCGTTTTTTCTAACGAGAGGTCTTAAATTTCGATGAGTGGAATAGTTCAGAAATTTGGCCGCTCCCATAGCGCATGCGTTCCTGACATCCGTAATAACGTTGTCTTTCACAACTAGTTCAATATCATCGCAAAAAGTGCCGCAAACAGGACATGTTACCCCGGTAACAACGGTCACGGCTGTCCCTCCTTCCGAAATTGGCCAAGTAAATCGTGTAAGCTTAACACTTTTTCATTGGGTGCTGGTTCAATTTCTGCTGGTATGCCCTTCATGGAGGGCATGCCTGTTCCATGGGTTCTAGGGTTCATGATGAGGCTTGCCCATGGACCGTAGGGAATGAAGGCAACTTTGGGATGGGGAACTCTAGCGGATTTCACGGCTTTCAAGACCACTGAACCGAAATCTGTGATGACTTTAACGTTGGTGCTTTCTTTTATTCCGAGAAATTTCATGTCGTTTGGGTCCATTTGACAAATCACAACGCTTTCTGAGTATTCTTTGGAAAGTTTGCCCATTTCCTTTCCTTTGCCTTGATCTATTGTTCGACCGGTTAATAGTGAAACCTTTAACTTAGGCATAATCACCCAACTTTGAAAAAATTACTTACTTGTCGCAACCTATTAATGTTATCGATCGTCTTTTTCCATAGACCTCCTTTTCCCTTCATGTTGCACAATAGATGATGGCTATTTTGGGTCACTAAAGATGCCCCCTTTGAAGATATGTACACTTAACAGCGCACACATCACATTCGTGAAAATGCCCCAAAGAAAATAGAATAGCCTACACTAGGGTTTTTCCTTGCCATAGAAGACGAAGAAAAAAGGAAAATAAAAATATATATTGAAATGATTTATATATACCCGAAATAATGTGCTATGACTGAAGGAATTGGGTATGGACCAACGCAAAATTATGTCCCTCGGAAGATCGTCGCTTGTGGTTTCCTTACCAAAACGTTGGATAAAATTAAACGAGTTAGAACGTGGCGACTTTGTCTCTTTGGATATTCAAAGGGATCGTTCTCTGGTCGTCTTCCCAGGAGTCAAGAAAAAGAAAGACCTTCGAAAAATCACTCTCAAGGTTGATCCTGCTGAGAAGGAGGACTCGCTCGTTCGGGAAATAATCGCTTGTTACCTGAATGGTTATTTTGGCATTACATTGGTTTCAACAGACATATTTACGGTTGAACAGCAGAAAGCGGTTCGTGCCATAGCCGGAATATTGTACATGGGGATTTTAGAGTCGGATGCTAGAAGGATTTATATCCAAACCTTGGTTGACGAGTCGAAGGCGCCTGTTGAGGCAGCTATTCGCCGAATGCATATAATCTCAGGTTCGATGTGCCACGATGCGTTGGAATCGCTGAGAAATCAGGACTCAGAGTTGGCTAAGGTTGTATTTACGCTTGATGACGATGTTGATCAACTCGGCTTTTTCCTCATCCGGTTACTTCGCGGTGCAGTCCTTGACCCAGATTTGTCAAAACAATTAGGTCTCGAGCCTATTGACTGCCTCGACTACCAAACTCTAGTGCACAGGATTGAGCAAGTTGCGGACCATGCAGCAGCCATTTCGAAGAATGTAATATTGGTGGAGAGGGATCAGTGGTTTTCGGATCCGATGTTGGAATATATTCTGAATCTCGGGAGCGAAACTTTTGATCTGTACAACGAAGCGGTTAGAGCTTTCTTTTCAGGGGATACAGCTTCTTCTAATGATTTGATAAGTCGAGAAAATAAGCTTGATGAGAAACTTGCCGCTTGTACTGTTGGCGAGACAAATCCTTTACTAGCTTGCATGATGTGTTCAATACGAGATAGCTTAAGGAGAATCGCCGATCATGCAGCGGACATAGCTGAGATCACTCTAAACCATTCGTATAAACCAGCGTCAACGTTATCCATTTGACAAGACAATTGAAGGGTAAAACGGAGTTAAAATGAGAAAAAATGGGTTTGTTGTGAAGCCTGCTTAGGCTTTTTGGGTCCTCATTAGCACACTTGTCTAAGTCTCAGTTAACTTAGGTGCGGGTGGAGCAGCCATTTCTTGAAGCAAGTTTCTCGCTTTCTGTAGTACAAACTTGTAGTCGTATACAGTTGGGGTTCGGATTTCGCATGCGTCTTGTAAAATTGCTTTCTGTAACTTATACTTCAGATCTCCGACTACGAGTGCTCCAATTCCGTAGATCCCAGGCACTATTTCCTTCATGTAATCCTTGAGCTCTAGTCCTTCGATTCCTAGCGGTGGAACAGCGTTTAGATCAACCATTACTTTCGTTGGTTCCAGATTCTCCAGTATTTCTTTTTCGATTATTCTTACTCCTCGAGCGGCAATGCAGAATACTACATCGGCTTTCTTCAAGACCTTAATCTTGTCAGTTGATGCTGGCGCGGAAACACCGTGTAGATAAGCTCCGTGTCTCTTTAAAACATCCGTAAAAGCTTCGTGTTGCAGCAAGTAATCCGAGTTCAACATAGGGTTTGGTTCAGCAACCGTCACTTCACACTCCAAGCTTGTCAGAATCTCTGCTACTGTTATTCCCACAGGTCCAGTTCCAAACACCGCGTATTTTTTGCCGCCTAAGCTTCCAAGATCATAAGATTTCATAGCGTCTTCAACTTTGGCTACTATCGCAACGGCTGTGGTGTATGCTCCAGCAGGGTCGATTACCACAGAAGTCTCAAACGGTGGAAACATCGCACTCTTTACGGCCTTCAAAACTTCTTCAGCCTTTAGAACATCTCTTCCACTGATTAAGAAGCACGTGTCTTTGAACGCTTTCGGGCTTCTTGAAAACATTGCATCTTGTGTGAGACTCTTAGCGTCTCTTGGGGTTACGTCTTCGTAGGGCATCACCGCGTCGAATCCAGCATCGTATGCCATAGTAATGTCAAACGGGCTTGCTCTTCCGCCAGTGTCTAACATGAACAGCAGTTTTTTCAACATTCTCACCTTCGGTAGAAGTACTATGAAGCTTTTGTATATACTTCTTGTCGTAATACGTTATATACGTGAATATAATATTAATTAGCGGAACAACGATATATACAAAACACATAAATCGCACTATATAAAAATACCCATGGCAAGAATGTTGAGATGAAAGGCTATGTCGAGTTTTTCTCCCCCCAAAAAATATAGAAAAACAGTGATAATTTTTTTGGATACTGACAAACATTCGAGTCCCTTTGATATCTTGACTGCGATTGATCTTTATCCAGATGCACAATTTCTTCACTATAGTGATGTTAACACCCGTGATGCAAAGAGGATTATTCAAGACGCCATGTTTCCACGCGGACCTGGGGGAGCAAAATACACTAAGATTTTCATAGGAGGTCAAGATGTTGAAAAGGCCCTAGGAATTTTAGAAGTTGCAAAGAAGTCCATGTTTCCACCCTTTGAACTCGCCGTCATTGTAGATCCCCGTGGAGCCTACACGACCGCATCAGCAGCAGTGGCGAAAACTCTAGTCCTTTTCAATGAAAAGGGATTCGGCGATTTCAACGGAAAGAATGCCACCGTCTTGGCGGGCACCGGGCCAGTCGGGCAGGTTGCTGCTCGTTTATATGCTATGGAGGGGTGCAATGTGATTGTTACATCACGGAAGTTACAAAGAGCAAGAGCAGTAGCAAGCAAAATCAACGAAGAGATCGGATCAGAGAAAGCTTTCGGCGCGCAAGCCAGCGCGCCCGATGAAACTGCCGAAGCCGTCAGGAAAGCTGAAATTGTTTTGTCTGCTGGGGCTGCTGGAATCCAATTGCTTCCTCTAAACGTTCTTAAGGACTATGGAAAGCGGTGTAAGGTTGTTGGGGACATCAATGCTGTTCCACCAGTAGGCGTTGAAGGGCTAAAACCTACCGATAACGGTGTTGAGTTTTTGCCTGGCATCTGGGGAATAGGCGCTCTGGCGATAGGGCCTTTCAAGAGCCAGATTGAAGCTGAGTTGTTCAAACGAGCAGTGGAGTCTTCAAGTGGTATACTTGACTACAAGGTTGCCTACGACATTGCGAAATCGATAGCTCTGCCCCGTGCCTAGAATGGGATAGAAATCTCTTTTTGGATGATGAAAGTAGTCAATTTACTAAATTTGTGATTCGTTTCTCTCCTATCGTCCTCAACTTCCCGTGTTTCAAGATGCGGATGCGGGTTTCCAATCAGGGCATTTCTTCATAGAGAACCCTCATTTCCCCCAGCCTTCGCCGAAGATTTTCCACGCCCTCGTAGATTTCCTCCTCCCTCTTCGCGCCCACGCACACGATCTTGCCAGCGGAGAATATTAGGAAAACCACCTTAGGGCTGCTCATTCTGTAGATTGCGCCTGGAAACTGCTCCGGCTCGTACATGATGTTCCCCCCCACGCGAGCCCGCTCACACAACCCTTCGAGATCGACTGGGCCGCCGAGGCTTCCTGAGGCAACAATGTTCTGAATCGTTATCTCAGGCTTTCCGGTGATGATTATGCCAGCTGCTCTTAACTCTCTAGCGACCTTCATGATCGCCTTTCTAGCCTCTCTCCCTGACCTGGCTCCGGTGCACACCATCCTTCCTGAGTGAAAGATGAGGGTGCACGTCTTGGGTTTCTTCAGCCTAAAGGCGAGTCCAGGGAAAACTTCCGGTCGGTATTCGGCGTGTGGAAAAGCCTTGACTATGGCGTCTAGGTCTACGAGGTGATTGAATGCGGCTGAGGCCACGACATTCTGAATGCAAACTTCCCTTTTCTCGACCTTCAAGAGGCTCCCGTCCTCACGTCAGGATGTGTTCCCATGTAAAAAAGCGCGTGGAACGATAACTGTTTCGGTTGATTTTAGGAAGTTCGCTTGCGCGCGTCAAAGTTGAAGCAATAACTGAGATATTTTAAAGGTATCCCTTGCTGTTTGATGTTTGGATGGGAGATAATCGCGCGCATTCATAGTTTATAATTTTTCTGGCACTGATCACTTTTTGTCGTGAACGCTGTTATCTATGGCGATTACGAATCCTAAGAGTAACCGTTTATCGTATTCTGGATCTAGGATTTGGACGGCGTAGGTGTCTGAGAAGTCGAAAATTCCCCCTAACACTAGATCCTTGAAGAAGTCGCCTTTCCCTATCTTGGCCTTCAAGTTGCCTTTCAGATCTCTTACCCCGAAGTCTTTGCCTAGGAAGTTGCCTTTAGCCTCCAGAAGCTTTTTTCCATCCATTCCTTCAAGCCACAGTTTTGGGCGGAAGAGTGTGAGAATCTTTCTGTTAGTTCTACCTAATAGGCTTCCTTCAGCATCCTTTATCATATATGACGGGCGCATTGAAACCAACTTCTTGTTCACAGTGAAAACTTGGGCTCCGTCTCTTTCCGTCACTTCGGTTAACGCTCTGAGAGAAATAACTCGCCTATGCATCCTTCCTATGGGCGTGCCTGCCTCATTGTAGATGTCACCGCTTCCCCAGTCCCACCATTTCTCCTTGAGGACGTAATAATTTACTTCAGGGCCTAAGAGATCCATTTCAGCATCTCCGTCACTCTATACATATTAGATCGTAGGTTTAGGAAAATGGTTTAATCGAATGAGGCAAAATAGTTTATGAAGCCAAGATCTATTTTCCTATTCCCGCGCACATCTACGGTGATCTCAACGAAATAGTCTAACAAACACAAAGATGCTTGTTGCGCGCGCATTCGAATACGTGAACGACATGGACGGATTTGAAATCTTCAGGAAAAGGAAGTAGCAAAACCTTGCGGATTTGTCCAAGAGCCAGCAGATTGGAATTTTTCCGTGTGCAGTGGCGATGTCGCCAACTGTGCAAACTCTCTTTTTTCGCTCACTATGAATCTTGATTTGCGAACACGTTCAAGGCATACTATTTTTGGTCCAATTTAGCCTTCTAAACCAACCTCAAACTATGAGTCTCCAACATTCGTGGCAGAACGTTTTGGCGTGCGCAGACTACCAACGCAACCCAAATCTAATATCCTTATTTTGAAAATCAATCTTCAATACAGAAGTCTTTTATGAAAACACAACTTTGTACCCGTCATGAAAGACGTTAAGATTTTTTGGACTGTGGGTTGTTGGATTTCGCTGTTTCTTGTTTCCGTGTATCATAACATTTTCCATAGTAACGAGCCTGCACTTCCAGTGTGGTATGCCACATTCATAGTTTGGATAGTTGGGTTAGCTACGCTTTCATCTCTAGTAAAAGACACCTATGAATATTAGTTATGCGCGCATTTTCCAAGCTATTTTCCTTTCCAAACTGGCTGTTTTTTCTCCAAGAAGGCAATTGCTCCCTCACGAAGGTCTTCTGAAGAGAAGAGCATTGCTGTCGCGTCGATTACGCTTTCCATGTCTTGTATTTTCTTGTTCACAGTCGTCTTTATCAATTCAGCTGAGAGCGGTGCCACACGCATTATTTTTTTCGCCGTCTCCATGGCGGCGTCTTTTAGCTTTTCGGGCGGAACCACCTTATTTATTAACCCGATTCTTTCGGCCTCCTTCGCGTCGACTGGTTCCCCGGTCAACATAATTTCCATGGCTTTCGCCTTTCCTACAATTGATGGTAGCCTGACAGCCGCTAGGGGAGGCCAAGCCCCTATTTTACCCTCAGGTTGGGCGAATCGTGAATTTTCTGAAGCAATCG